>CANRAW010000023.1 GCA_947628715.1 uncultured Clostridia bacterium | reverse complement strand
TGGACGATGGGAAATATACCTGCTTGGTATAGGTATAGATATACTTTTATGTTTTCATTTATGTATATAATTTGGGGTAAAAAAGGATTTGACAATATAAAAGACGGAATAAAAATATGGAAAATTATTTTTGCCGTATTTTTATATCAAATCATATCAATTTTGGTTTCGATGCAAAATATAGCACTTTTACCTAAATTCTGGTTGCAATTTGATATGATATGTGTAGTATTTTTTGGGCTATTACTTATATTATACAAACTAGATGTAAAAGAAAAAGGAAAACATATTTTAAAAATATTGACAAAAAACTATAAAAACATGATTGTGGCTACTTTATTTGTATTAAATATGGCAGGACTTGTAATAAATGTAGCCACGTCAATTAAATTAATTAAACAACAATCGGGTACAGCCAGTCAACAATATTGTGGAGAAGTAATAAGCTCTTTAGAAGAAGCATCACAAAAATTAAAAAATTATGATAATGAAGTTTATAGAAGGGAAAGCGAGCTAAAATTCACTACAAATGATGCACTTAGTTTTAACTATAATGGAGCATCATATTCGTCTTCTACTTTTTCAAAAAATTTACATGAACTATTATTAAAATTAGGTATGAAACAATATCATGTGTTTGAAGAATATAGTAATGGAAGTACAAAAGCATTAGATATGATTCTTGGAATAAAATATTATGCAAAAAAAATAAAGGAAGATAATAAAGAAAGAATCAATATGAATTTTAGAAGTAAATCCTTTGATAATAGCTATAATATATATAAAACAGATTATCCATTGTCATTGGGATATGCAGTAGAAGAAGGTATAAAAGATGTAAACTTAAATACCTATGATGTATTTTACGTTTATAATAATCTATTAAAAAGTATGACTGGAATACAAGAAGATGTTTACGTTAAAGAAAAAGACATAGAAAAAACAACTAATAATTTAGAGCAAACGGGAAGCGAATATACTAAAATTAATGATAATGCTAGATTAATAGTTAAATTTAAAGTAAAAAGGGAAGAAGAAATATATATAGATGTATTTTCTGCTAACAGGAGCATTTTTACTTTATATTGCAATGGCGAAAATATGGGTGATTATATGAATATGACTTATGCTGAATTGATAGACTTAGGTAAGAAGGAAAAAGGAGAAGAAATAATACTTGAATTTGAACCAAAAGACGATAAAATGACCTTAGACTTTATAAACATAGCTTATGAGTCAGAAAACGCTTTAAAAAGGCATTATGATGCGCTTAAAGACGAACAATTAGACATGGTAAAGATTAGTAATTCACATTATAAAGGAACAATAGATATTAAAGAAGAGAATAAATACCTATTTTTAAGTATACCTTATGATGAAGGTTGGACAATTAAAGTTGATGGAAAAGAAAGGAAAGCATTAAAAGTAGTTGATGATTTTATGATGATACAACTTGACGAAGGAAAACATGAAATTGAAATGAATTACACTGTACCACGGAATTAAAATAGGAGCAGTGGTAAGTTTATATGGAATAATTATATTTGCTATTTTAATGAAAAAAAGCAAAAAAAGGAAGAAATAAGTAAAAATGGGGCGTAATTTGGCTAAAAAGCTCAATTACAACCCATTTTTGTTGAAAAAAAGATATATAATTTAGTTAAAAACACTTGATTTTATGGCAAAAAAGTATATAATAACATAGTCTGTAATTACAAAAGAAAGGAAAAAAACAAAAGTGGATGTTATTGAAACTCAAGAAAAAGAGTATAAAAGGAGATTCTTTACTGGAACATTTATCAGTAAAGAAAAATTAGAAGAGAACAATATTTCTTACCCAATTAGATTAGAATACTACAAAATTAAAAATAATAATAGTGAATATGGAGTTGAAGTTGTAAAAACAGAATATAGAGAAGAATTCATAAAAATAGAAAATGAGGCTGTTATAAAATTAACAAAAGAAGAAGATATAATAAATAATCTAATAAGAAAATTAAGAGATAATTTTGTAACACCAGTGCATTTAAACGAAGTTATAGCTGAAATGATATTTTAAACAATTTATTGACTTATTTTTATAATTAATGTAAAATAGCAAAAAGAAATGGAGGAAAAATAAGTGGCAGATAAATTAATAATAGTTGAATCACCTGCAAAAGCTAATACAATAAAAAAATTTCTTGGTGGTAGCACAAAGGTTGTTGCATCTATGGGGCATATAAGGGATCTTCCTAAATCAAAGCTAGGCGTTAATATAGAAAATGACTTTGAACCAGAATATATAAATATTAGGGGAAAAGGAGAATTAATAAAGAGTCTAAAAAAGGAAGCGGCAAATTCTAAAAAAGTGTACCTTGCAACCGACCCTGACCGTGAAGGAGAAGCAATTGCATGGCATTTGGCACATATTCTAGATTTAAAAGAAGACAATGCTAATAGAGTTACATTTAACGAAATAACAAAAAATGCAGTTCAGGAAGCAATAAAAAATCCAAGAACTCTCGATAAAAACTTAATCGATGCACAGCAGGCAAGAAGAGTTTTAGACAGAATAGTTGGATATCAAATTAGCCCACTACTTTGGAAAAAAGTAAGAAAAGGTCTATCTGCAGGAAGAGTACAATCTGTTGCAGTAAGGCTAATTGTTGAAAGAGAAGAAGAAATCGAAAAATTCATCCCAGAAGAATACTGGAACATATACGTAAAATTATCTAGTATGAAAACAAAGGAAGAATTTGAAGCAAAATTTGTAGGAAAAAATGGAAAAAAATTAGAACTAAAAAATGAAGAACAGGTAAAAGAGATAAAAAAGGACTTAGAAAAAGGAAAATACATTGTAAAAAATGTAAAAAAAGGCGAAAAGAAAAGAAGCCCTGCTCCACCTTTTACAACAAGTACAATGCAACAAGAAGCATCAAGAAAACTAGGCTTTACACTAAAAAGAACAATGAGTGTTGCACAAGGTTTATATGAAGGAGTAAAAATAGAAGGAAGAGGACATACTCGGCTTAATAACATATATGAGAACAGATTCGACAAGAATTTCTGAAGTTGCAAGAAGTGCTGCAAAAAAACATATTGAAGCTGTATATGGACCAAATTATTATGAAAATAGATACTATAAGACAAAGGCAGATTCTCAGGACGCACATGAAGCAATAAGACCAACTTATGTTGAACTTACACCTGATAGTATTAAAGATAGTTTAACACCTGAACAATTTAAACTTTATAGACTAATATATAATAGATTTATTGCAAGTCAAATGGCAAATGCTGTTTTTGATACAATTGCTGTTGACATAGATTGTAATGAATATAATTTTAAAGCAAATGGGCAAAAATTAAAGTTTAAGGGATTTATGACATTATATGTTGAACAAGAGGAAGAAAATGATGAACAAATTCCATTATTAGAAGAAGGAGAAGAAGTAAAAAAAGAAAAATTAATGCCAAAACAGAGTTTTACAGAACCACCTCCAAGATATACAGAAGCAAGTCTTGTTAAAACACTAGAAGAAAATGGAATTGGTAGGCCAAGTACGTATTCTCCAACTATAACAACAATTCTAGAAAGAAGATATATAGAAAAAGAACAAAAACAATTAGTCCCAACAGAACTTGGAAAAGTTGTAAATAGTCTTTTGATAAAAAGTTTTGAAGATATTATGAATGTTGACTTTACAGCAGAAATAGAAAAAGATTTTGATAATATTGCTGAACGGAAAAGAAGAATGGAAAAAAATTATAAGAGAATTTTATAAACCATTTTCAAAAGAATTAGAGCGTGCACAAGAAGAAATCGAGCACGTTAAAATTGAAGAAGAAGTTTCTGATGTACCTTGTGAAAAATGTGGCAGGATGATGGTTATAAAATATGGAAGATATGGTAAATTTTTAGCATGCCCAGGTTATCCAGAATGTAAAAATACAAAGCCAATTGTTCAAACGATACAAGAAGTATGTCCAAAGTGCGGAGGAAAAATACAAGTTAGAAAGAGCAAAAAGGGAAGGAAATTTTACATCTGTGAAAACAATCCTGATAAAAATTGCGATTATATTTCATGGAACAAGCCAAAAAAAGAAAAAGAAAAATAAGATAAAAAATACCTTATAATATTGAAAAAATATTTAAGGTATTTTTTTAAGTTTTTGTTACACAAATATTACAATTAGATTACATTTTAACAAAACATATTGACTTTTTATAAAAAAATAATAGAATATAAACATGATATGTTGTTTTAATAAAATAATGGTCAAAAAATGTAAAAAACATAAAAATTTTCAAGTATGAAAATTAACATTATTGTTAAAATAATAAAAAAATACAAAGGAGAAGAAAATGGCAAGCTGCTTAGGATTATATATAGAAAATAATATAATTAAATATGCAAAAGTGTCAAAAGATAATGAAATAATTAAAATTGATTCATTTGGCATCAAATTCTATGATAAACTTGGTGATGCTATCAATCAAGTTATAGAAGAAACCTATAGTTATAAAACTCCAATAAGTATTAATACCAACAGTGCAAACTATAATTATTTCTATATTTTTAATCTTTTAAATAAAAAAGATATGCACAGCTATATTAAAACAGAATTTGAATCTTTATGCTATGAAAAAGAAATTAATGTTGACACGTTCGAAACTCGATATGTACTTGTAAATGACTTAGACGATAGAGAAAAAGTAAAAGCAATTCATATCTCAGTTAATAAGAGTGAACTCGCTAAGAAGGCAGATTTATTTAGCAAATACAAAGTTACGAGCATTACTCCACTTGGACTCGATATAGCAAATCTACTAGAAATTAATAAAAATGAAAAATCTGAAAACGTCTTGATTGTTAATATTGAAGAAAACACTACAGTTACAACAATATTAGGAAACAATATTTATGATGTTACAAAAATTGATGAAGGTACATCTGAAATATTAAACAGGATAGATGAAAAAGAAAATTCTTATGCGAAAGCCTATGAAATTTGTAAAAACTCAACAATATATACAACAGAGGGAAAAGAATTACAATATGAGGAAAATGTATATTTGGATTATATAATGCCAACTTTGTTTAATATAGTTGGACAAGTTAAAAAAATATTAAATGATAATGTAAACAAAATTGACAGAGTATATATTACAGGAACAGCATCAGTAATTAATAACATTGATATATATTTTCAAGAGTATTTAGAAGACGTAAAATGCGAAATATTAAGACCATATTTCATACGTGCAGTTGGTTCTGAAATAAATGTAAAAGATTACATTGAAGTAAACTCAGCAATTGCCCTTGCATTACAAGGATTAGGAAACGGACTTTCTGGTATAAACTTTAAGAAAGATTCAATTTCTGATAAATTACCTGGATGGCTAAATACAGAAATTGGTTCAGGAAAAAAATCAGGAAAGTCAAGTATATTATCTGAAAAAATAGATTTGAAATTTGACTTTAAAGAAACACTAACATCACTTGAAAGAGGATTAATCAATTCAGCAACTGGTATAATAATGTTAATACTAGTTTATGGAGCATTTTCAAATCTTATGACTATACAAATAAATAACAAAATGGGAGAAGTAAATTTAAGCAGATCAAAATTGCAAACACAAATTGCAGCAATAAATGCAGATAAAACAAAAATTGATAATAAAATTGTTGATTATGATTCTCTAATTAGAAGTTTAGAAGAAAAGAGCAATTTACAATCAGAAAACAAAAGACTTAAATTTGCAGTTCCTACATTATTAAATGAAATAATGTATGTTATACCAGTAAATGTACAATTAACATCAATTACTAATTCAGGAACAAGGGTTACAATTTATGCAAGATCAGATAGATATGAACAACTTGGTATATTTATTGCTAAAATAAGAGAAGATGGAATTTTAACTAATGTAGTATCTGATACATCACAAAAGGAAAATGAAATTGTAACTGTAAGAATAGAAGGAGAATTGCCATGAGAAAACTATTAATAATATTATTGGTTACACTTCTACTTGTCGGTATTGGTGTAATGGTATCTGTGGGATTAACATTCGGTGAATTCAAAATCTTATCAATAAATGATTTAATTGGGGAAAATGAAAAATTAGAAACAGAGATTGCAAGTTTGCAAGGTTCAATTGACCGTGATTATGCATCAGCAGAACAAAGTTTGAACTCAAGTTTCCAAAATTTAAAAGATTCAAAACAAAGATATCAAGATGCAATAACATATAGCACAGAAGATGAAATAAGAGCAGCAAATCAGACAGAAGAATATGACATGGGCTATTTATGGACAAAGATTGGTATGTACGCAACAAAAAATAATGTTGTAATTGAAATGAATGTTACAGCAGGTTCCGTTATAGGACAATATAATTTGAATTTTTCTGTTAGAGGACAATATCTATCAATTTCTGAATTTATATATGCAGTAGAAAATGATTCAAAACTAGGATTTAAAATAGAAGATTTTGCTTTAGTTCAATATTCTGAAGATGAACTACAAGGCACATTTAACATTAGAAATGTTGCAATAAGTAAAAATTCGTTAGTTGCAGCAGGTGCAACAGTTGCTCAGGATAATACAAGTAATGATACAAACAACGTAAATAATAATGGAGAAAATAAAAATAGTACAGAAGATACAGATAATACAGAAAACACAAATGACCAAAACTCTAATGGAACATCAATGGCTGAGCAAAACAATCAAGTTGCAGGAAAACTTGATGATTTAAGAGAAGACCGTGATGAAGCACAAGCAGGCGTACAAAACACTGACGGAGAATAGGGGGTATACAAAGTTGATAAAATCAATAATAAAAGAGGTAATTATTATTCTTTTACTATTAGTTGCAATTGCTTTAATATTAGGAATATTTTTCTATGATTATATCCCAACAAATAAAACGGTGCCTAGTGTACAAACATATAGCACATCAGAAGCAATTGAAACAGAATTAAAAGAGCAAGTTACAGAAGAAGAACCCGTTTTAATCACATATAAAATAACATCTGATGATTTAGACGGTTATACAAAAACAAAAGACTACAAGAAAGGAAAAGTTAATCCATTTTCAACTTATGAAAATGCTGTAGTTGATCCAAATAGTGTCAATACTGCAAACGGAGATAACACAAATACTAATACTAACTCAGTAAACAAAAATACTTCAAGTGGAAAAACTTTTTATCAATCAACTGGGACAAAATAATTTAGGTTATATTTATTTATATAAATATATACAAATTTTATAAGGAGGAGTTTTTTATGTTAAGAACAGAAAAAGGTATTACTTTAGTTGCATTGATTGTAACAATAATAGTACTTGTTATCTTAGCTGCAGTTTCAATAACAGCTGCTTACAGATCAGGTATAGTAAATTATGCTACTAATGGTGTAATTGACTATGCTAACCAAGCTAAATTTGAAAACAAGATATTAAGTGACACTGAAAGTCATACAAGCAGTACAATCAATACAGTAAAATCTATACTTTCAGCAGCTTTTGACGAAACATCAAAATAAGATGCTAGTACTGTTTAGAAAGTAGAGACCATAGATCATGTTGAAAATTGATCAAAAGTACAACTAAGGCATATACATTTAAATATGTATATGCCTCAAATTTTAAAATAATTTGAAAATGGAGGAAAACATATTTATATGGAATATATTATATACGGGCTAATATTTATAATAGGTACATTATTTGGTAGTTTTTTTACATTAGCTGTATATAGGATACCACTTGGTGAAAATATTCTATATAAACACTCTTTTTGCCCAAATTGTAAAGAAAAACTAACATTTACAGATTTAATACCTGTTGTTAGTTATATAGCATTAAGAGGAAAATGCTCGCATTGTGGGGAAAAAATAAGAATAAGATATTTACTACTAGAAGTATTATCAGGATTAGTATTTTTATTTTTTGCATTATCTTTAAAGTTCGACATATTTACAATAAATGCTAATATGATAATATATTTCGTGCTTTATATCTTATACATTGCAAGTTTATTTATAATTGCAGGTATTGATAAAGAAAATATAAATATTCAAAGAGCCGTTATGTTATTTGGTCTTGTTCTTTCATTTTCGTATATGGTATATGTATGTATACAGAATATGGAAGCTATATATACATATATCATATATTTGGTTCTTACTATTATATTGTTGACATTTGATATATTTTATTTAAAAAAGCATTATTGTCAAAGTTATACGATAGGGGTTATGGAACTCGCTTTATATATGATATTATTTTCAGGTACAGCTATATCTTATTTCACAATATTATTTACATTAATATGTATATCAATTAATTTAGTGTTAAAGAAGATAAAAGAAAGGAAAAAGGAGAAAATTACAGAAACAAATAAGGAAGTGAAAATTCCAGTTGGATTTTATTTATGTGTTATAAATATTTCATTACTTATAATTTGTAATTTCTTATATGTTTAGGGTGGTATAATGAAAATTAATTTGAAAGGGAAAAAAGGTTTTACAACAGTTGATTTAACTATTGCAATGATAGTTGTTTTATTCTTCGTAACAACATTAACTTCTTTTTCATATAATATATATTTGTCTTCGATAGAAGCTAAAAGAACAGCTGTTGCTTTGAACTATGCTGTTGATATTTTTGAACATATTGGTATTATGGATTTTGACTCTGTAGATAATTCTTACGATTTGTTTGAAATTAAAGGAATGGAAAAGAAAGAATTTATATCTGATACTTTAGAAGAAACTACTGTAAGAGTTGGAAATTATAGAATTACGGCTGAGGTTCAAGATTATTTAGATGGAAACAAAATAAAAATTATAACTTTAAAAATACAATATGCTGTTTCTAGAAAAAATACAGAAACGTTAGAATTAAGAAGATTAAAAATAAATGAAGATATATAATAAGTTTCACTAAGAAAGGAAAACATTTAGTATGAAAAATGAAAAGGGTATAACATTAATAACACTTATATTGTATGTTATATTAATGACATTTGTCGTAGCACTTATCTCAGCAGTTTCGTCATCTTTTTATGCAAGTGTAAATGAGTTTGACCATGAATCAGAAAGTGCTGTTGCTTTTTCAAAATTTAATATGTATTTTGTAAATGATATAAAAAGAGATGATGTATCAATTGTTGAAAATACTGATACTTATATAGTTTTATCATATCCTGCAGAAGATGGCAATACTGAAGAGGTTGTAGAATATTCAGTGCAAAATAGAGCATTATATAGAAATAAGGTAAAGATATGTGATGATGTTGAAGAAATATCTATTTCAGTTAAAGAAGATAAAATTATTGAAATTAATATTAAAATTGGTGTTTATGCTAAAACAACAACTTATGTTATTGAATAATTATATATTTTAGAAAACAAAAGATAGGAGGATACACAAAATGGATGTAAAAAGAAGACAACCAATAGGAATTGAATTGGTTAAAAGAGGAGTAGTGTCTGAAGAACAAATTCAAATGGCACTTGATTATCAAAAAAATCACCCAAGAGAAAGACTTGGAGATATAATTCATGAATTAAAGCTATGTGATGATTATGTATTAATTGATACTTTAGGAGAAATATTTGGTGAAAAACCAATGCTTATTAGAACAAGTGATATAAAAGTAAAAATAGATGAATACATTTCTCCAGATGTTTTAAGACAAAATAGTGCTGTTTTATTTGATGTTGAAGATGGTAAGGCAAAGGTATGCTTTGCAGATACAGCTAATAGAAGAGCAATAGAAACTGTAAGACTTTTGTTACTTAATAGAGGACTTGTAATGGACAAATACATTAGTTTTAGGTCTAATATTGAAGATGTATTAAATAGTTTTGCTGGAAAAGTAACAGAAAAAATAAGCGCAGGTGCTGACATTACAGAAATGGTAGATAGTATAATAAAAACTGCTATGGATAAAAGAGCAAGTGATATTCACTTTGAACCAATGGAAACAAAAGTAAGAATTCGTTATAGAATAGATGGACAATTATTTGATGTAGCTGAAATTAGTAAAGATAAACAACAGCAAATAGTTGGTAGATTAAAAGCAATATCAAATATGCACCAAGAAAAACAAGAGTCACAAGATGGTAGAATCTCAATATATCCAAATTATAATATTCGTGTATCTTCACAAAAGAATGTTTTTGGAGAAAAATTTGTTTTGAGATTATTAAAGAAAAATGCAAATGTAAAGGAAATTTTTGAACTTGGTTTCCCAAATGACGAAAAATTAGTAAAAAATAGTTTTGATAAAAGAAATAGTATTACTATTATGGCTGCTCCAACAGGTGAAGGAAAAACTACAACACTTTATAGTATAATTCAACTTTTAAATAGAACGGACATAAACATAACAACTATTGAAGATCCTGTTGAAATAAGAATTCCAGGATTAAATCAAATAGAGGTAGATGCAAAAACATCATTTATTGATTCTCTAAGAACAGTATTAAGACAAGATCCAGATATAATTCTTGTTGGAGAAATAAGAGATAAAGAAACGGCTGAAATTGCAATGCAAGCAGGACAAACTGGTCACTATGTATTATCAACTATACACACAATTGATGCAGTAGAAGTTATTGCAAGATTAAGAAAAATGGGAATATCTAACTATGATATTGCAAGTACACTTGCAACAACTGTATCGCAAAGATTAGTTAGAAGATTATGCAAAAATTGTGCAAGAGAAAGAGACTTTACAAAGGAAGAATTAGACTTAATCCATTCAATTGAAGAAAAAAATAATTATAAATTTAACTTAGAAGGCAAGAAAACTTATGATGCTGTAGGTTGTGAAAAATGCAATGGCGTAGGTTATTATGATAGAATTGGAATTTTCGAAATATTAGTGCTTGATGATAAGATAAGAGAATTAATTATACGTGATGAATCTACTTTAAAATTAAAACAAGCAGCAATGGAGGGACAATATAGACCTCTTGTCGTAGATGGAATTAATAAAGTACTTTCTGGTGATACTAATATCGAAGAACTAAACAGAAAATTACGTATATATTAAAATAATATGGAGGTAAAACAGAGATGGTAAATATTGATTATGTACTACAGCAAGCAATAGAAAAAGACGCATCAGATGTTCATTTAATTTGTGGCTTAAAACCTATGATAAGAATAATAAGAGAACTTGTTGAGGTAAAAGACACAAGCATACTAACAGAAGAAGATATGACAGAAATTTATGATTATTTCATAAGAGGAAATATAGATAAAGACAATGTTTATAATGAAACCAAAAAGTTAGATATGTCTTTTGAATTTGAAGATATAAGATTAAGAGTAAATATTTCTTGTTCAAATGATGTTCCAACATTTACTCTAAGATTAATCAAAGGAGAACTTCCTAAATATGAAACTTTGGGTATTCCTGATGTAGTAAAAGATATAGTAAGTCAACCACAAGGATTAATTTTAGTTACAGGAAAGACAAACTCAGGAAAAACAACAACGTTAAATGCTTTAATAGATCAGATAAATACTAATGCAAATAAGAAAATTTTAACACTAGAAAATCCAGTTGAATATAGACACACCTCTAAAAAATCAGTAATAGTACAAAAAGAAATTGGTGTTGGAAAAGATTGCCTTTCATTTAGTGATGGTGTTAAAAACTCTCTTAGAGAGGACTGCGACATAGTTGTAATAGGAGAAATAAGAGATAAAGAGACAATGGATGCTGCCATTGAAATTGCAGAATCTGGCCACTTAGTTATAGGAACACTTCATACAAAATCATGTGCAGAGACATTAGACAGAATGATTAACTTTTATGAAGTAAGAGATCAATCTAGCATAAAATATTTGCTATCTTCACTATTGAAACTTGTTTTATCACAAAGACTAATTAAAGGAACAGATGGAAAGTTGGTTCTTATTCCAGAAGTTATGGTAGTAGATAATATTATTTCAGGACTTATTAGAAAAGAAAAATTAGGAGTATCAGAAGTTGAAGATGCAATACAAAGTGGTTCTGAAAAAGGCAATATAAGTTTAATAAATTCTTTAGCAAAATTATTTGTACAAGATAGAATTACATTAGACCAAGCTAAAGCACAACTAGAAAATAGAAATATTGAAATTTTAAATAGAACAATTATGCAAATGAAAATAAAAAAGGATAAATTAATATAACTTAAGGAGGGGAAGAAAGCATGCCTATATATAGATACAGGGCGGTAAGTGCTAATGGTGTAATTGTAGCTAACACAATTGAAGAAAGTAGTAAATATGCTGCTATAAAAAAATTAAAAAGAAATAATTTATACCCAATAAATATACAAAAATCATTGCAAAGGAAAAAGGCATCTACCACTGTAAGGAAGAATAACAATGGAATAAGTGATATTATAAAGGGAGTAGATACAACAAACCTTTTACTTACAAGAGAAAAAGCAAAAACGAGTTATTTCGATAAAATATATCATTCAATAACAAAAACAGAAAGAATAACATCAAGAGATATTATTGTGTTTACTCAAAACTTTTATCTTTTAAAAAAGGCAAATTTCAACAATATACACGCTTTAAATACAATTATTGAAAGTACAGAAAACTTTACATTTAAAGGAATTCTTGAAGATATTTTAGCTGGTGTTGAAGCCGGAGAAAATATGTATAGCACAATGGAATATTATGAAGATGTTTTTCCATACTTATATATTAATATGATAAAAGTAGGAGAAATGTCAGGAAATCTTACAACTGCCTTAGAACAAGCTGTTAAATATCTTGAAGATAATGATAAAATTACAAGAACGTTAAGAAGCATTTTAATTCCAAATATAGCTCAGTTTGTTATATTAATTGTAATGTTAATAGTTGGTACATTAGTTGCACTTCCAGCAATTCAAACATTATATGATACGATAGGTTCTAAAGCAGAACTTCCAGCAATAAGTGTATGGTTCTCTAATGTTATTAGAACACTTATGAGATTTTGGTATATACCTGTTACTATTATTGGAACGACTATTGGTGTTATAGTATGGTATATTAATACCCCTAAAGGAAAATATAATTTCCACTATTTTAAATATACAATGCCTGTATTTGGTGCATTGATATTCGCAATTGACTTTTCAAGATTAATTAGAGCAATGTTATTAAACTTAAGAAATGGTATGAGAATTCAAGAGGCATTAGAGGTTGCAAAAAATGTTTCGAAAAACTATGTGCTTCTTTCTATTATAGAAGCATCAATAAACAATATATTGATAGGACAATCATGGATAGACCCATTTGAAAGGTCAAAATTAGCAACACCTATGATGACTGAAATGTTAAAAATAGGTATGAACACAGACTTAGCTGAAATGATGGAAAAATTACTAGAATATATGGAAATAGATATAAATGCTTTACTTGATAAAACAATTAAGGTACTACCTCAAATCGTATATGCTCTCGTTGGTGCAGTATTAATATTCTTCGTAATAGTTGTATTGGTACCTTGTATCGAGGTTTACATGGGTGGATTCTTACTATCAGCCTATGGATTTTAGAAAAAAGAAAAGGTTCGAGATTTTCTCGAACCTTTTTAGAATTAAAAAATTTTAGATAAGTCCATATTTTTCCATTTCTCTTTTTAATATTTCTTTATTTTTTTCAGTAAGAGGTGTTAAAGGAAGCCTTGGAGTTTTAAAATCATAACCCATTAAATTTAATGCTTCTTTTACTGGAATTGGGTTAACTTCAGAAAATAGAGCATTAATCAAAGGAACACTTGCAAGCTGAACTTTTTTTGCTTCTTCAATATTTCCGCTTAAAAAATCATGTACCATTTTAGAACATTTTTTAGGTGCAATATTAGACAAAACAGATATAACACCTTTTCCACCAAGTGAAAGAATTGGTACAGTTTGGTCATCATTACCGCTATATATAACTAAATTATCTCTGCAAAGATTTGCGATGCTAGCAATTTGAGATATGTTGCCACTTGCTTCTTTTATAGCAGTTATGTTAGGAATTTTAGAAAGCTCAAGTGCAGTTTCTGGCAATATATTTACTCCAGTTCTTGATTGAACACTATATACAATAATTGGTAAATTTACATTTTTTGCAATTTCTTTATAATGAGCAATTAATCCACCTTGTGTTGCTTTATTGTAGTATGGAGTAACAATTAAAAGACCATCAACTCCAACACTTTCAGCATATTTTGACATTTCAATTGCAGATTTAGTATTATTTGAACCTGTTCCAGCAATTATAGGAACTCTTTTTTTGGCAACATCAACTGCAAATTTAATTGTTTCTTTCTTCTCTTCAGTTGTCATAGTTGCAGATTCACCAGTAGTTCCGCAAACGATAATTGCATCTATTCCTTCTTTAATTTGAAACTCAATTAATTTTTCAAATTCTTTAAAATTTACACCTTCTTCATTAAAAGGTGTTGCGATTGCTGTTCCACAGCCTATAAATAAAGGATTTTTCATGTAAAATTTCCTCCCTTTTAGATGGTATTTTTAAATATTATATGCTAAATAAAAAAAATAGGCAAGTAAAGTTGAAAAAAAACTATACAAAATCAAAAAAGTGTGTTATAATATACACGAATTTTTTAGAGAAAGAAGGAATATTAAATGAACAAAGAATTAAGAAAAACAAAAATTGTTTGTACAGTAGGTCCTGCAAGTGAGGACGTAATCGAAGAATTAATGGAAGCAGGTATGAACGTTGTAAGAATAAATTTCTCACATGGTAGCTATCCAGAACAAGAGGGAAAAGTTTTAAAATTCTTTGAAGCAAGAAAGAAACTTGGAAAACCAGTTGCATTATTATTAGATATGCAAGGTCCAGAAATTAGAACAGGTAAATTAGAGAACGCACCTGTTACATTAGAGAAAGGAAATACTTTTACACTTGTAAATGATGAAATTGTTGGTAACGAAAAACAGACATCAGTTTCATACAAAAACTTATATCAAGACGTTGAAATTGGTTCTACAGTATTAATAGATGATGGATTAATAGAACTAAAAGTAAAAGAGATAAAAGGAAAAGACATAGTTTGCGATATAATAAATGGTGGTAAACTTGGAAATAGAAAAAGTATAAATTTACCAGGAGTAAAAGTTAGATTACCAGCATTAAAAGAAAAAGATATTCAAGATTTAAAAGATGGTGCAAGAGTTGGATTTGATTATGTTGCTGCATCATTTGTTAGAAATAAAGAAGATGTTTTTGCAGTTAGAAAAGTTTTAGACGAAAATGGTGGAAAAGATATAAAGATAATTTGCAAAATTGAAAACCAAGAAGGATTAGACAATTTAGAGGAAATAATAGATAACTGTGCAGGTATAATGATAGGTAGAGGAGACTTAGGAGTTGAAGTTCCTTATGAAGAAGTACCAGTTGCTCAAAAGAAGATAATCAAAATGTGCAACAGAAAAGGAAAAGTAGTTATAACAGCTACACAAATGCTTGAATCTATGACACATAGCCCAAGACCAACAAGAGCAGAAGTAAGCGACGTTGCAAATGCTGTATATGATAGATCAAGTGCAATAATGCTTTCTGGTGAATGTGCAAATGGTGAATATCCAGTTGAATGTGTAAAAACAATGGTTAGAATATCAAACAGAATTGAACAAGACATTAAATATTGGGAAAGATTTGATAACAAACATCAAAAAATTGATACAGACGATTTAGAATATAACATAAATTATGCTGTTGGTAGAATGGCACAAAAAATCAATGCAAAAGCAGTAGTTGCTTATACAGAAACAGGAAATACAGCAAGATATTTAGCAGGAATTGGAGTAAAATGCCCAATATTTGCTGTAACTTCTAATGAAAAAACATTTTATCAATTATCTTTAATTTGGAATGTTTATCCAGTTTTATTACCAAAACAAAAAACTGTAGAAGAATTAGTTGACAAGGGAATTGAACAACTAAAGAAAGACGGATATTTAGAAAAGGGAGATAAAGTTGTAATAGCAGGTGGAAATAAGGTACTTCCAAATCGTGATAACAACAAAGCTATAGGTGGAGTAATGGAAATCTAGGATAATTTATAGATAAAGTATTGACAAATGAACATTTTTCTAGTATAATACTAAAATATGACTGCGAAAAGATAAGAAAAAGATAGATAGTCGTAATAAGAAGGAGGTAATTGAAGATGGCACAACCAAAAAGAAGATGGTCAAAAGCAAGAACAGGATTAAGAAGATCTACATGGAAAGTAGAAAAACCAAATATTGCGACATGCTCACATTGTCATGAGCCAGTATTACCACATAGAGTATGTTCAAATTGTGGATACTATGATGGTAAACCAGCTATAAAAGTAGAAGATGAAAATAAATAAAAAATTAATTAATAGGCAAGGAAAACTTGCCTATTTTTTTTGCACATAAAATATTAATTTAACATAATATATAGTAAACAAAATTTATGAAAGGAAAGTGATAAGTTTATGTGCAATTGCAGACGTAGAAACAAATGTTGTTGTTTATACAATTCATGCAATGACGATAAAAGCATGTATGAAACATTATGTAATAATGTAAACAATAATAATAATAATGAATATAACAATAACTGCGGTTGTGGATTTGATGAAGATGAAGACGTGTTCCCATCAAATCCAATGTTTGCTCAAAGCTATGTTCCATTTCAGACAATGAACGAAACCTATATGCCATCTATAGGCCTAGATAAGGGAACAATATTTCCAGAACTTGTAAGTGAATATTGCCCAGGTCAATCAATGGCTGAAATAGAGTATATTGCAAATACTAATATGATAAAGGAGGGCTGTAACAGATGAATCAAGATTATGATGTTTTAGAAGACATTGCAAATGATGTTCAAAAAAGAAATTGCCCTTGCAATAATGATAATATGACTCGTGAGGAGTTAATGAACGATATAAAAAGTTACAACTTTGCAATAATTGAACTAGGTGAATATTTGAATACTCACCCAAACGATGAAAAAGCATTATGCTTGCATAATAATTATTGCAAAACTTTAAGAGATTTGAAAGACAAATATCAAAAAGTATATGGCCCACTTTCAATATATTTCCCTTGCAACAAATGGCGTTGGCTAGAGGAACCATGGGCTTCGTTCATTTTGGAAGAAGGCTTCTTATCTACCAAATGTAATACAATTTTCAGAGGAATATTATCCTTTAAGTAATTTGTTATATAAAAAATAAAATACAACAAAAAACTTCTACAGTGCAATGTAGAAGTTTTTTGTGCTTATTAAATGTTAAAAAAGTGTGCAGAATTTTTCCATAAAATTTTATCCATTTCGTTTTGAGTCAATCCAAGAGATTTTAGTCTTTCAATTGCTCCAAAGTCAAGATCAATCTTTGCATCTGTTAACTTTGAAATTGGTTTGTTAACATTCCATGGATAGTCTAGGTCAAAACAGAGTTTATCTATTGAGACACTATCACAGAGTACTTTTAAATAATCTGAAGATGGATAGTAAAGTCTGTCTGGCTCTAAACTAATTAAACTATCTGGTCCTATTCCTACAACGAACAAATCAGTTGTATTGACCAAATGGATAGAGTTATGATCAAGCCGTACACCATGAGTAAGATAGATACGAATTCCCATTTTAATAGCAAATGTAATCCACTTAGAAGGAGTGTTAACATTTCTAAGATAATTCAATGCCCATGCATTTGAACTTGGATTTACAATTTGATTAGAATCATAGTCTGTATGAACAATGAGAGGAATATCGTATTGTTTGATGAGCTTAAAGAATTCAATGGACGTTTCTTCCGGTGACAATCCTGAAGCAATTCCATGAATTTTTACCGCTTTTGGTTTTTCCATTAAAAGTTTCTCAATATATTCTAGAGAATCAAAAAGTGGATGTACAAGCGGTACAAAATAAAAATGAATTGCTGAATGATAGTTTAAGATTTCTCTTTTTAGCATAAAGTTTGCAAGTGCATATGGATTAAAACAGGCCTTAGAATTTTTTGAATATTCTGCTCCCAAAAAGTTAAACATAAATTCTTGCTTGCTGAAATTGTATTTCCAAAGACAATTAATTATTTCGTTATTAATATTAATCTTTGGAGCTGGGGCTGGCATCACCAAACTATCCGTTATGCCAATGGCAGATGCTTTTTCTGCATATTCATTTATTTCTCCAACAAATGCATGAAATGAGTCTCTGCCAATATGGCTGTGTGCATCAATAATCCGTTTGTTCATCATTTTCATCATTCCTTTCTAGAAATTATTCTATATGTAGAGATTTATAATAATAAAATACTAATATATTATATAAAAATATAACTCAAAAGTCAATATATTATGTTGACAATACATAAAATAGATGATAAAATATGTACGTAAAAATATATTTAAAGAAGGTGATAGCTTTAAGGTTAAGGTCCAACAATTAAATAGTTAAACAATTTCATAATCTAAGAAAGGAGCAAACAGACATGAAGACACTTTATTTCAAGGATATTGCCTCAAAGGTAGGTGAAGAAGTTGAGCTTTTAGGTTGGATAGCCTATAAGCGGAAAATGAAAAATCATTTCTTTCTTGACTTAGTCGATTCAACTGGCAAAGTTCAAGTATTATGTCAGGGAGTTGACAATATCTATAAACGAGAACAGTCTGTTCGAGTTGTTGGTAATGTCATAGAAAGAAATGAAAGCATTGAAGTCATTGCCAAAGAAATCGAAATCATTGGAGATGTGAATTTTCAGATGAGTCCACATCCCAGAGAACAATTCGATGTATTTGGCACGCAGTATGTAGACTACGTTCAAAAAAACAGGCATTTGTTTATCAGAAATCCTAGAGTGATGGCAGCCATGAAGGCAAGAGCTCTTGTTATGAGAGCAGTGCATAACTGGTTTGATACAAACGGTTTCTATGAAGTAACGGCACCGATTTTAACGCCTGTTCTTCTTTATGACACAGAAACTGGAATCCCAGTAAAAGTAAATGAGCAAGATGTTTTTCTTACACAATGTGTTGGCTTTTATCTGGAAGCTGCTGTTCATGGAATGGAGAAAGTGTATAACATCGGACCAAGCTTTCGAGGAATGGAAAGTATTAGCAAGAGACATCTTACTGAGTACTGGCATATAAAGGCGGAGCAAGCATTTTGTCCATTTGATGAATTCTTTGGCGTTGTCGAAGATTTAGTTTCTTCTGTTACTCGTATGGTAGGGGAAGAGCCTGAAACCGAGGCAATTGCCAATGAACTTAATACAGGTGGATATTGTTGGGATGCTATTAAGCCTCCTTTTCCTCGAATCACATATTCTGATGCAGTCGAATTGCTTAAAAAGAATGGCTACAATGTCGAATTTGGAAAATCTATCAATGACATTGGAGAGGATTTCTTAGCAGACTACTTTAAGGCTCCGGTTTGGGTTACCTATAATGCAAGAAGCATTGAAGGTTTTCCTTATAAAATTGTAAAAGATAATCCGGAACTTACAATGACTGCTGACCTTATCGCAACGAAAGGATTTAGTGAGATTTTAGGAATTGCCGATAAAATCGAAGATAGAGCAGAACTCGAACTAAGATTAAAAGAAAAAGGCAAAGATATGAATCCAAAATATGAATGGTTTAAGCAATTGCGAGACTATGGTACTGTTCAACATTGCGGACTCGGAATGGGTCTTGAAAGATTAGTAAGATGGCTTTTCCAACTTCCTCATGTTCGTGAAGCATCGGCATTCCCAAGAAGCATGGGAAGAGAAATTTACCCTTAAGTAACACAATCAGAAAGGCAGGTAACAGCATATGAAAAGAGTGTTAATTGGGTTAATAGAACCCGGCACAAATGTCCGAATCTGTGGATTTGTATATAACCTCAGACGGACCAAGAAACGTGACTTCTTGATTGTCCAGGATCATACTGGAAAAATTCAGGTTCTAATCGAACACGAAGAGAACCCTGAGGTATCAAGAGAAGTCAAAACCTTAACCATTGGATCGACTGTTCAAGTATTTGGCAAAGCTCTGGAAAATAACTATGTTAAGATGGGTGGAATTGAAATTATTCCTACTCATATCAAGGTTGAAACCATCGCAGAACCAATCCCTATCAATAGCGAATCCAGTCAAGAAATGCTAATGGATTATCGTTGGATTAACCTCCGCGATCCTAAAGTTGCTATAATTTTCAAAGCACAAACAGTTTTGGAAGCAGCAATGCGTGAATACTGGATTAATAGTGGGTTTTGGGAAATGCATTCTCCAAAACTGATGGGAACGGCAAGTGAGTCTGGAAGTGAACTTTTTTCTCTTCCGTACTTTAAGGAAAAGACTGCATATCTAGCACAGTCACCTCAGCTGTATAAGCAAATGGCGATGGCTGCAGGATATCCTGGTGTCTTTGAAATTGGTCCTGTTTTCAGGGCTAATCCGAGCTTCACTTCCCGGCATGATACTGAGTTCACAAGTGTTGATACAGAAATTGCATGGATTGATTCGCATGAAGATGTAATGATCTATGAGGAGCTGTGGATTCAACACATGTTTAAGAGACTCAAGGAACAGCTTGGAGCTGAAATCGAAGCTTTGTACGGAATCACACTAGATGAAGTAAAAGTTCCTTTTCCTAGAATAACTTTTGAACAAGCTAAGGCAATGGCTAAAAGACACAATTATGCTTCTATGAAAGAAAATGACTTCGAACCAGATGAAGAAAAACTCATTGGTAATATCATAAAGCAGGAAACAGGAAGCGATTTCGTCTTTGTTACGGAATTTCCAGTTTCTGCAAGACCTTTTTACCATATGAGATTTGAAGACAAACCTCATCTGACAAAAAGCTATGACCTGTTTTATAAAGGAATTGAAATAACGACAGGAGCTCAGCGTGAGCATCATCCTGAAATCCTTCGGAAGCAGATTCTTGAGAAACAGGAAACAGAAAATGATAAAAAACTCATGGAATCCCTTCAGAATTATCTCCAATTCTTCGATTATGGGATGCCTCCGCATGGAGGTTTTGGCTTTGGATTGACGCGCGTTTTAATGAAAATTTTTAATCTTCAGAATGTTCGTCAGGCAACCTATCTGTATCGTGGACCTAAACGGCTTACACCGTAACAGTTGTAAGATGTTTTACGTGTTACAAAAGATAGAAAGGTAATACCTTCCTGTCAGAGTATTGAGGAACCCCAGATATTTTTTCTGGGGTTCCTCAACACTCTGACCTTAATAATACATATTAGAAGAATTTAAAAAATAAATGCCTAAGCGGATATAAAACATAGTTGAAACAAACAACTTTAAAATATTCATTAAAAAATTTTTTTCATACAGTTAAACCGGACATTTTGATAATATAGGAAAAACCTAAAAATAGAGCAAAATTAAGATTTAAGATGTGTGGTGGTTAAATGGGATAACATATGTAAAGTGAGAAAATGAGGTAAAATTGGTGTGTCATATAAGAAAGTATAATTAAATAGAGGAAAAATAACAGGTAAGGTCTAAAAGTCTAACTTGTTTATTTTTTTGTGTAAAGTAGGGAGGACAAATTTTAGTTTAGTGAGCAAATAAGTAAAGAGATAAATTTAAAAGAATAACATTAGAATAGGAAAATATACTGTACAGAGGTGAAAAGATTGGAATTAGAAGTGGAAGAATTCTATACCAAAGATGGCAAGAAGGTATCTGAGTTAATTCAAGAATGGATGGAGGAAAATAATTTTCTTTTCTATTGTAAAAATAATAAAGAAAATATAGAATATTTATGTAGATAAGAAGTAGTTATCATAACTCAGAGGTAAGGAGGTAAGAAATGTATGAGTTATATAATAACTATTTTGATGTAAAAGACGAAATTATGTGGAGAGTAGCAATTTATGTAAGACTATCAAGAGAAGATGAGAAAGACGAAAAGTATAAAGGACAATCAGAAAGTATAGAAAATCAAATTAATTTTCTAAAAAAGGTTGTGCAAAATAAAGGTTGGATTTTAGTTGATACTTACAAAGATGATGGTTACACAGGGACAAACTTCAATAGACCTGATTTTCAAAGAATGATAGAAGATATAGAAAAAAAGAAAATTAATTTAGTCATTACAAAAGATTTATCAAGGCTTGGGAGAGATTACATAGAAACGGGAAGCTACATAGAAAAGTATTTTCCATCTAAAAATATAAGGTATATTGCAGTAAATGACAATATAGACACATTTGATAAGAAAAATTCTAATAATGATATGACACCTTTCAAATCTGTTATTAATGATATGTATGCAAAAGATATATCGAATAAAGTTAGAACTGCCATGCTAACAAAAGCGATGGAAGGTGAATGTATTAAATCATTTTTACCATATGGCTATCGAAAAGATGAAAAAAATAAGATTTTAATTGATGAGAATGTAGCAGATATTGTAAGGCAAATTTTTCGTTTATATAAATCTGGAAAGAGTAAAAAAGAGATAGCAGATTATTTGAATGATTTAGGAATTATGACACCATTACAATACAAGAATGAAAATACCAATTATTTTAATCCAAATAAAAATAATACATATAAGTGGAATAGTACAGTTATTAATAAAATTTTAAGAGATAGAATTTATGTAGGAGACTTAGTTCAACTAAAATATACAAAAGTAAATTATAAGGTAAAAAAGACAGTAAAAGTTCCAGAAAAAGAGCAAATCGTAATTTTGAATCATCACACAGCTATTATTGACCGTTCTATATTTGAAACAGTAAAAGAAATGTTAGACAAACAAATGAATGAATGGAATTTTTCAGGAAGAAAAAAGCATTTATTAGCAGGACTTGTATTTTGCAAATGTGGTAGCAGAATCACATACAATTTAAACCATGGCAAGTTTTCCAGATGTATATGTTCAAGCTATAAAAAATATGGCAAAAAGTTTTGTACAAATGTACATCTACGAGAGGATGAATTAATTAAAAAAGTAACAGAATCGCTAAGAAATAATATAACAAAATATCTAAATATGGATGATTTGGATTATAGTAAATTAAGGAAAAATGCAAATGAAGATTACAAAAAGGATATAATATATTGGAAAAAGAGAAAAGAAGATGTAGGTAAAATAATTAGTAACCTTTATGAAGACAAATTATCAGGAACAATATCTTTAGATACCTTTACAGGACTTATCAAAAAATATGAGGAACAGAAAAAAGAATGCATAGCAAAATTGAAATCATTAGAGGAAAAACTAAAAACTATAAAAAGTGAAATGAGTATGAAACAAGAAGAGATAAGAGATATAATGAGAGAAATTTTATCGTTTAAAGAAATCAATGAGGATAATAAAAGTTTAGTATTTAAATTAATAGATAGAATTATTATAGATGATAAAAATATTTACATTCATTATAAATTTGATATATCAGCATAAAAAATATAGAAAATAAGGAATTGAGTTATGCTTCTTCCAACATGAACGAAGGGTGGCCATGGGAAGGAGGTAATTTCTAATATGTGGACTTATGATAAGATGCTAGAATATCCTATAAGAATAAAGGAAACAAATACTGCTCTTGCAAAAAATATTATTTCTCAATATGGTGGACCTGATGGAGAACTTGCTGCATCTCTTAGATATTTGTCTCAAAGATTTGGTATGCCAGATCAAAAAGCAAAAGCAACTTTAAATGATATTGGAACAGAAGAACTAGCTCACTTAGAAATGGTTGGAACAATAGTACACCAATTGACTAAAGATGCCTCAATAGAAGAAATAGAAAAAGGCGGATTAGCACCATACTATACAGACCGTGGCTTAGGTGTATATCCTCAATCAGCAGGAGGAACACCATTTACAGCAGCATATATTGCAGTAAAAGGAGATCCAATAGCAGATCTTCAAGAAGACTTAGCTGCAGAGCAAAAAGCTAGAGCAACTTATGAGAAATTAATAGATTTATGTAGAGATTATCCAGATGTATTAGATCCATTAAAATTCTTAAGACAAAGAGAAATAGTACACTTCCAAAGATTTGGTGAAGCATTACGTGGAGTACAAGATAAATTAGCTACAAAGAAATTTTATATGAATAGTGAAAATCCTATATTTGTAAATAATCAAAATAATAATGGAATGTCAAATTCAAATATAACAATGATGGGAATGAACAATAATAACTGTGGTTGTGGAAGATAAAAAATAAATATTGAGTTATAAACAAGTTTCCAGAAAAATTAGGGGGTACTATAAAAGTGCCTCCTTTAAAAAAATTAATTTTTTTTCAAAAATGTAGTGTTACAATTGATGTGAAACAAAAATAGTATAGAAAAAAAGTGATTCAAGTAGTATAATTGAATTGTCA
>CANRAW010000022.1 GCA_947628715.1 uncultured Clostridia bacterium | reverse complement strand
AACACATTTAACCAAAGACTACAACTGGATTTACAATATTATAACAATAGAAGTTTACTATATGACATAAAAATTTTGTTTAAAACGGTAATCTCA
Source organism: uncultured Clostridia bacterium (assembly GCA_947628715.1). Lineage (GTDB taxonomy): Bacteria > Bacillota > Clostridia > TANB77 > CAG-508 > JAAWPK01. Next base: position 24,398 of record CANRAW010000022.1, on the reverse strand, counting down.
GTATTTAAAAAAGATGGAGCTATGTAAAAATAGTATATAAGAAAAATATGGAAGGTTGTAATAATGAAAATTGCCATGATTGGGCATAAACGTATTCCGTCTCGAGAGGGAGGAGTAGAAATTGTTGTTGAAGAACTATCTAAAAGACTTGTAAAAAAAGGACATCAAGTTGACGTATACAATAGAAAGGGAAACAACATACAAGATAAAAATGCCGACATTGATAAAAGAAAATTAACTGAATATCAAGGTATTAATATAATGTATGTGCCAACATTGAATCTAAAGGGATTAGAAGCATTAGTATACTCATTTTTGGCAACTTTAAGAGCTGTATGTAAAGGTTATGATGTAATACATTATCATGCAGAAGGACCAGCAGCAATGTTATGGATACCTCATTTATTTAAAATTAGAACAGTTGTTACAATACATGGATTAGATTGGCAAAGAGCAAAATGGGGAGGAATAGCAAAAGCATATCTAAAATTCGGAGAAAAAATCGCTGCTAAGTATGCTGATAAAGTAATTGTACTTTCAAAAAATATGCAAAAACATTTTAAAGATACATATAATCGAGATACAGAATTTATCCCTAATGGAATAGAAGAACCAGAAATAAGAGAGCCAAATATTATAAAAGAAAAATATGGATTAAATAAAGATGATTTTATTTTATATTTAGGAAGAATTGTCCCAGAAAAGGGCATTCATTATTTATTAAATGCATTCAAAAATATAGATACAGACAAAAAACTAGTAATAGCAGGTGGAGCAAGCCATACAAATGCTTATTTAGAAGAAATAAAGAAAAAAGCAGGACAAGATAAAAGGGTTATAATGACTGGATTTGTTCAAGGCCAAGAACTAGAGGAATTATTTAGTAATTGTTATGCATATTGTTTGCCAAGTGATATAGAGGGAATGCCACTAAGTTTATTAGAAGCAATGAGCTATGGAAAAGTATGTATAGTAAGTGATATTCCAGAAAATATGGAGATAGCAGAAGAAGAGGTAATATCATTTATGCAGGCAAATGAAAAAGATTTAAAAGAAAAATTAGAAAACGTAATAAATGGCAAAGTAAAATTAGATGGCGAAAAGATAAAACAACATATATTTGAACTTTGCGATTGGGATGCAATAGTAAATAAAACCGAAGCACTATATACAAACATACGAGAGGAATGATATTATAAATGAATAACTATAACTGGCCTGTATATTGTAGAATAGAAAAAGGATTATTAGGAAGTATTACTGATACAATATTAAATCAATTTTGCAACAAAAAGTTTATTATTGTGTCAGATGAATTTGTTTTTAACAAATATGCTTGCATAATAAAGAAACAATTGGATGAAAAAGACATAAAAAATGATGTCTTTCTTATAGATAATTCTTCGTATGAGAATGCACTAAAAATTGGTGAAAAAGCATTATCAGAAGAATACGATGCAATTATTGGTATTGGCGGAGGAAAAGTAAATGATACGTGTAAATATGCGGCATTTATTAGTAAAAAAGAATTCTATACTATACCAACGACTATAGCAAATGATGGTGTATGTTCACCAATAGCGGTTTTAAAAATGAAAGATGGATTTACAAAAAGCATAGGAACTAAATTGCCAACAGCAATATTTGTTGACATTGATATTATAAAAGATTCACCTACTGAACTAATAAAAGCAGGAATAGGAGATATATTATCGAACTACACAGCAATTTATGACTGGAGATTAGCATCTAAATTAGGAAAAGAAAATTCAAATGATTTTGCATTATTATTATCAGATATGGCATTTAATATGATAAATAATATGCAAAAAGGAGAAAAAATTAAAGAAGATAATTTCATTACACAACTATCAGAGGCAGTTGTATTAAGTGGTATAGCAATGAACATAGCTGGTACTAGTCGACCTTGTTCAGGTTCAGAGCATTTGTTTAGTCATACTATAGATAGATTATATAATAAAGGCAACTTACATGGGTATCAAGTTGCATTAGGAGCAATTGTTAGTGCATATCTACAAAATAGAGATTATCAAATGTTAATAAATTTATTAAAAAGATACAACATTAATGTTAGTCCTGATAATTTGAAATTAAACTATGAAGAATTTATTGATTGTTGGATGCATGCAAAAGAAAGTAGAAAAAATCGATATACTATTTTAAATGAGATAGAAGATGAAGAATTAAATACAAAATTAAAAGAAATATATAATATTATTAAAGGAGAGATATAATATGAAAGTAGTTATTCTAGCAGCAGGATTTGGAAGTAGATTAAGACCATTGACTGATGATAGACCAAAATGTATGGTAGAAGTTAATAATGTAAAAATTATAGAAAAACAAATTAGTAATTTGCTAAAAAATGGAATCAACGAAGAAAAAATAACAATAGTAACAGGATATAAAACTGAAAAATTAGAAAAATATTTAAAGGAAAATTATCCAAAAACAAATATAATAATAAATAAAGATTATGAGACAACGAACAATATGTATTCATTGTATTTAACAAAAAATGTAGTAGAAAATAATGATTTTATTTTAATGAATGCAGACGTTTTTTATGAAGAAAACATTATAAAGGAATTATTAGAAAGTAATCGTAAGAACTTGATGGTATGTGATGATGGTAGATACATAGAAGAATCGATGAAAATCGTAAAAAATGAAAATAGGATTATTGAAATAAGTAAAAAAATAAAAGAAGAAGATGCATACGGTGTTACTATAGATGTATATAAAATATCTAAAGAAGCATCAATCAAACTTTTTGAAATTATTAAACAATTTATAGAAGTAGATAAAGATTTAAACTCATGGACTGAAGTTGCATTAAACATATTAATTAAAGATGAAATATTTGAATCATTAGACATGAAATATAAATGGGTAGAGATAGATAATCAGGAAGATTTAAAAATGGCGGAAGAATTGTTTTAGGTGAAATATGGAAGAATTAAAAAATATACAATTATTTTTATTAGATATGGATGGAACAATATATATTGACAATAAATTAATAGACGGAGCTCAAGAATTTTTTGAAACACTTATAAATCAAAAAAAGAATTATGTTTTTTTAACTAACAACTCATCAAAAGGAGTTGAGCAATATCTAAAAAAATTAAAAAATCTTAATATAAAAGCTAATAATGAAAATATGTTTACATCTGCACAAGCAACAGCAATATTTTTAAAAGAAAAAAAAGACAAGGCATCATTATATGTTGTAGGAACTGAATCACTAAAGAAAGAGCTAGCATTGCAAGGCTTTATAATTGAAGAGGATGTAAATAAACATATAGATTACTTAGTAGTTGGGTACGATACAGAGCTTAATTATGAGAAATTAAGGAAAGCATGTTATTTATTAAATAGAGGTATTGAATATGTAGCAACAAATCCAGATTTAGTATGTCCAACTGGAGATAATGAATTTATTCCAGATTGTGGATCAATATGTAATATGCTAAAAACTGCCACGAATAGGGAACCTATATATATAGGAAAACCTAGGAAAGAAATGGTAGAAATTGTATCAAATATGAAGAAAATTCCATTAGAAAATATAGCAGTTGTTGGAGATAGATTATATACAGATATAGCATGCGGGATTAATGCAGGAGTAAAAAGTATATGCGTATTAACGGGTGAAACCAAAAAAGAAGATATTTTTGAAACTGAATTTAAACCATCGTATGTTTTTAATTCAATAAAAGACTTATATAATATAATTAAATAATAAAAATAGGGAGCAGATAAATGGAAAAAGTAGCTTCTAACAAAAGCGCCGCGCTTTTACACGCGGCGTTTTTGTATGCTCAAGATAAAGCAACTAATGAACTGATAACTATGCTCGAAATATGCATACCTAGGATCCGTGATGGGATGGCAGTTGTCATCTACCTTAGATGGAAGCATACCAGTGAATTTATGTGACCATTGCCCATGCATATCTTCACGCAAAAAATGAAAGTCCCAATTTTTATGAGATTTAGACTCGAAAAATGCGATTTTCCACTCACCGGGGTTAACGGCATCCATAACGTCAGCATCTCTAATTTTAATTCCTAAAGTAAAACAGTCAGCGAATAAAAGGTCATGGAATTCATCAAAAGTCAGGAAACCTTTTGAAAAATGTCTATTGGTAAGGCAAAATGAAAACTCACCAGGAAAGTACACATCTGAACGTGGTCCTCGGTAATTTAGTGCATAATGGTAGCAGTTCCGTGCGATAAAGCCCTCCCAGAGCATTGGCTTAAAGCCATCAGGTTTTGTAATAAGATACATAATTAACCTCCATCTTTCTTTTAAGAAATATGTTCTTTTATAGAAAGTTTTGCAAAATGGGTCTACTAATACTAATATATTATCAAAATTATCAGATTATGTCAAGTTGATAAAATTTTTTATTGCATAGGAAAAATCGTAAGATTTTTCCGGAGCAACAAGGTTAATTTACCTTGATACGTGCAATAATTGCGAAGCAATTTTGCACATGTGGCGAAGCCAATTTTCTTATAAAATAATAATTATTTAAAACTAAGTTGTTAAAATAGTGTTAAACAATAAAATAGTATGCTTCAAATTAATTGAAACATACTATTTTAAAGACTTTTTACAAATTTGGTAGCGAAGGAGGGAATCGAACCCACGACACTGCGGGTATGAACCGCATGCTCTAGCCAACTGAGCTACTTCGCCACAAACTATACTTTAATATTATAAACTCATATTTTATAAATGTCAATATCTTTTTGAAAATTTACATATTTTTCAAAAAATTTAAAATATGTTTGCAATAAAATAAAGAATATATTTTAGAAAAATTCTTTAATAAAAATGTTGTAATAATTAATTATTTATTATAAAATAATGTTAAAAAATATGAAAAAATAAGATAAATTGCAATATATAAGACATAATGTAAGCTAAGGATAAAAAAGGAGAAAAGTAATTATGGGTTTAGCACAAGTTTGTAAATCACCAATAAATTATACGGGAAATAAATATAGAATGTTGCCTCAATTTATAAAATACTTTCCTGAGGATACAAATAAATGTGTTGATTTATTTACAGGTGGGGCTACTGTTGCAATAAATTTAATTTCTGAAGAAATTATTGCAATAGATAATAACCCTAAAGTAATAAACTTACTTAAATTTTTAAAAAAGCAAGAATACAAAATATTAATAGATAAGATAGATGAACTGATAGAAAAATATGGATTATCAAATTCATATAAATATGGCTATTCATATTACAAGAAATATGTAGAAGGGAATAATGGACTAAAAAAATATAATGAAGAAGGCTACAGTAAATTGAAAAAAGACTATAATAAATTAGAAAATAAAAAAACAGATGAAGCCAATTTATATTTATATGTACTTATGGTATATGCCTTTAATAATGACATTAGATTTAACTCAAAAGGTGAGTTTAATATACCAGTAGGCAAAACAGATATGAACAAAAACAATAGAGAAAAATTAAAAAAATATATTGATATGTGTAATGAGAAAAAGATTGAATTTATATGCAAAGACTTTAAAGAAATAGATATAAAAGATTTGAAAGATGTAGACTTTTTATATGCAGATCCACCATATCTTATTACTGATGCTGTATACAATGAAAACGCGGGCTGGACAGAAAGAGAAGAAACAGAATTATTAAATATGCTAGATAAATTAAATAACGAAGGTATAAAATTTGCTTTATCAAATGTATTACAGAAGAAAAAATTAAATAAAAAAAATGAAATTTTATATAACTGGTTAGAGACAAATAAAGATAAATATTTTATAAATGAAATAGAATATCACTATAGGTCTGCTAGTTATAATAAAAAAAATAGAGATGGATTAGAAGAAGAAGTATTAATCACAAATTATAAAGTGGGGGAATAAACTTTGGAGCTAAATATAGAAAATAGAAGATACATAGGAAATAAAAGTAAACTATTAAAATTTATAGATGAAACAATAACAAAAGAAAATATCAATTTTGAAACTTTTGGAGATGTATTTGCAGGCACAGGTGTTGTTGCAGAATACTTTTTAAATAAAGGAAAAGAAATATATGTTAATGATTTGTTATTTTCAAATTTTGTCATATATAAAGCATTATTAAGTAATGAAAAATATGAAAAATCAAAAATAACAAAAATAATAGATGGGTATAATGAAATTGATTCTGAAAAATTACAAGATAATTATTTCTCTGATAATTTTAGTGGAAATTATTATCATTATAAAGATGCTAAAAAAATTGGATTTGTAAGAGAAGATATTGAAAAAAAATACATAAATAGAGAAATTAATGATAGAGAATACAATATTTTAATATCATGCTTATTGTACTCAATGGATAGAATATCGAATACCGTTGGGCATTATGAAAGTTTTTTAAACAAAGAACCAGAATATAAAAATTTGCAAATAAGTAATTTGAATATAAAATCATATAATTCAAATTCAAATATTTATAATGAAGATGCAAATATGCTAGTAAAAAAATTAAAAGTGGATGTAATGTACGTCGATCCTCCATATAATGCTAGACAATATGCTAATTTTTATCATTTGTTAGAAAATGTGGCACAATGGAAAAAGCCAAAAGTATATAATAAAGCTAAGAAAATGGAAAGAAAAAATATAATGAGTGAATATTGTAAAGCAAATGCTAAAGCAGTATTTGCTGATTTGATAGAAAATATCGATGCAAAATATATTATAGTATCCTATAATAATACTTATGAAGCAAAAAGTACATCTTCAGTAAATGCCATAACATATCAAGATATGATGCAAATATTAGAAACAAAAGGCAAAGTAAGTTTATACGAAACTGATTATAAGTTTTTCAATTCTGGAAAAACAAATTTGGATAAACATAAAGAAAGATTATTTGTTTGTAAAGTAGAGGTATAATTTATGACTATATTAGAATATTATAAAAAAATGTCAGAAGACGTAAAAATACATAATTTATATTCATTTTGTGGAACTATACAAAATATTAGTGAGCTAGGAGATAAACCACTAGGTAATGTATATTGGTTCAGAAATACAAATTTTAGATATAATACGACCTTCATTGAAGGATATAAAAAGTTTAAGACTATAGCTGGATTAAAAAGGAAAGAATGGCCAAAAAATGTTCAATATAATCAAGAGCAACAAAAAACGGATACAGTCAGAATGAGACAGGCAAAAATATTTCGTAAAAGCACGGTTGATGGCGAAGAATTATATTTGCCAAACCCAAAAGGAATATTTATTGAAAAAATTATAAACAATAAAGAATTAAAGGAAAAAGATATTTGGATATTAGCTTATATTCTTTTGCTAGACGCGTATTTCAATGTTAAAGTTAATTACATTATAAATAGAAGCAAGGAAATTATAGATATACTAACAAGGCAAGGATTAACAGAAAATGATATTATAGAAGCGGCAAAAGAAATAATTGAAAATGAACATAAAGACTTAGAAAAATTATTGTCATATAATTTTTTATATTACGAAACATTTTTCATGCCATATAATAAAAAAGGATATAATATAAATTTTATACCAGAATATGTTAAAGCATCAGAAGAAGAAAAGAAAGAATTATATTCTTACATAAAGCATAATTGGAAAAATGGCGAGAAAGATAATAAATGTATAATCGCAAAAAAATTTCAAAGAATTCCAAACATGGGAAACTATGATAAAACTATGTTGATTGATGATGCAAAAACATTATATATTTCGAAATATTTAATAAATATTGGTGTTGTATCATTTAATAAATTTATAGATATTATATTAGATAGTTATGAAAGTATAGAAAATTTTAACAGACCATTGGTAAAAAGTATCATATATGATAATAGAAATGTATTTCAAGAAATATATTATAACGTATTAAATATTAATGAAGAAAATAATATAGAAGAAGTAATTAGTGAAAATGAAGTTGAAGCATTTTCTGAAGTTGACGGTCCAGAACCTAGAATGGACATAATAGATGATGAATTAGACGAAGTAAAAAATTATAAAAGTAGTACTTTAAAAAAGGAAAAAGCAAAAAGTAAATCAGGATATCTTTGTGAATTAGGAGATAGAAATAAATGCCAATACTTTACATCAAAAGCTTCAAATAAAAATTTCTTAGAAGCACATCATCTTGTACAAATGGAATTTAGCAATGACTTTGAAAACAGTATAGATGTTATTGCTAATCTAATTGCATTATGCCCTAATTGTCATAGAAAATTACATCACGCAAAAGATAAAGATAGAATAGGAGATATTGAGTATTTATATGCAAAAAGAAAAGAGCAATTGAAAGCAAAAGGAATTAATATTTCGCTTACTGAACTAAAAAATTACTATAATATTGAAGATTAATAAATAAAAGCAAGTTTCCATAAATTAACGAAAATTTATCAAATAATATTGATAAGCCTAAAAAAACATTGTATAATAATACAATATAAAAGGGGGAGATGTAATGACAGATATAATCGAAGAACTACAAAAAAGAGGATACATAGAACAACTAACACATGAAAAAGAAATGAAAGAATTATTTCAAAAAGAAAGTGTTAGATTTTATATAGGAATAGACCCAACAGCAGATAGTATGCACATAGGCCATTTTGTTGCATTAATGGTAGCTGCAAAACTACAAAGAGCAGGACATAAACCTATTATTTTAATGGGTGGAGGAACAGCATCAATTGGAGACCCATCTGGAAAAACTGATATGAGAAAAATGATGACAAGAGAAATGATAGAGCATAATGTTTCAGAAATTAAGAAACAGGCAGAAAGATTCGTTTCATTTGAGGGAGAAAATGCAGCCATAATAGTAAATAACGCAGATTGGCTATTAGACCTTAATTACATAGATTTCATGAGAAAAATAGGAACACAATTCTCAGTAAATAAAATGTTAGCAGCTGATTGCTACAAAGCGAGACTAGAAACAGGCTTAACATTTTTTGAAATGGGATATATGTTGATGCAAAGTTATGACTTCTTGTATTTACATGATAAATATAATTGTAAAATGGAAATTGGTGGAAATGACCAATGGTCAAATATAATAGGTGGAGTAGAGCTTGTAAGAAAAATGAGGTCAGACGAAGCGTATGGACTTACATTTAGATTACTTACAACAGCAGAAGGTAAAAAAATGGGAAAAACAGAAAAGGGCGCATTATGGTTAAATCCAGAAAAGACATCACCTTATGAATTCTATCAATATTGGAGAAATATTGGCGACACAGAAGTAAAAAAAGTATTAAGCCTTTTAACATTTTTACCAGACGAAGAAGTTGAAAGATTATCGTCATTAAAAGATGAAAAAATTAATGAAGCAAAGCAAATTGCAGCTTTTGAAATAACAAAATTAATACATGGAGAAAAAGCAGCAAAAAAGGCAGAAGAAACAACGAAAGCATTATTTGAGGGAAGCGGTAGCCTCGAAAATATGGAAGCAACAAAAGTGCAAGATACAAATATATCATTAGTAGATGCAATTATTCTTTCAAACATTGCTCCATCAAAAGGTCAAGCAAGAAAACTTATAGAGCAAGGCGGAATTACATTAAATGAAGAAAAAATCACAGATATAAACTTTATGCTATCTGATAAAGATTTTAAAGAAGGATATGCAATTATTAAAAAAGGTAAAAAAGTATATCATAAATTAGAAAAGTAAAGTTTTTTATTAAAAGAGTTGCTTTTTAATGTAAAATATGCTAAAATTAGCTATGTATGTAAAATATTTAGGCATTTAGAAAGGAATGATTTTATTAAATGGGAGTTATAAAAATTATATTATTAATAGTATATGTAATAGTTTCAATAGCATTGATAGTTCTTACATTAGTGCAATCAAGTGACGAATCAGGAGCATCTTCAACAATAACAGGTTCAAGCACAAATAACTTTTATAATCAAAACAAAGGAAAAACAAGAGAAGGAAAAATGAAAAAAATGACTATTAGTTTAGGCGTTTCATTTGCAGTTTTAGCAGTTCTTCTTTCTATATTCTATATATAAGGAATGTGATAAAAAATGCTTGAAGATATGCTAATACCAGATGACGAAAAAGTCATTATAGATTTGCATGATATGCAAGTAGAAGAAGCAAAATTCTATCTTGAAAGAGCAATTGATACAGCTGAATATAAAATAAAAGAAATAGTTGTAATACATGGATATAGGCAAGGACAAGCTATTTTAAACATGGTTAGAAATGAATTTAAACATAAAAGAATAGAGAAAAAAGTTATTCCATATAATAAAGGAATAACACTTATTTATCTAAAACAAAAAGTATAATAATGACTCCTTTTGGAAATAATGAAAATAAAGCATTATAATTCCAAAAGGAGGTTTTTTATTTGATAAAAAAGGTTGAAATATGTGGTGTTAACACATCAAAACTACCTGTACTATCAAATGAAGAAAAAAACGAACTATTTGTCAAAATAAGAGAAGGAAATGAAAAAGCAAGAGAAGAATTCATAAATGGAAACCTAAGGTTAGTTCTTAGTGTTATACAGCGCTTTCGGAGGAAGAGGAGAAAGCTCAGACGATTTATTCCAAGTCGGATGTATTGGCTTAATAAAAGCAATAGACAATTTTGACACAAGCCTAAATGTACAATTTTCAACGTATGCTGTGCCAATGATAATAGGAGAAGTAAGAAGATATTTAAGAGATAATAACCCGATAAGAGTAAGTAGATCGATAAGAGATTTAGCCTATAAAGCCATACAAGTAAAAGAAAAAATAACAAAAGAAGAAGGAAAAGAGCCAACAGTAGAGAGAATAGCAAAAGAACTAGGATGTGATAGAGAAGAAATTGCCTTTAGCTTTGATGCAATACAAGACCCAATATCGCTTCAAGAGCCGGTATATAAAGATGGAGCGGAAAATATATTTATAATGGATCAAGTAAGTGATAATAAAAACACAGACGAAAAATGGGCAGAAAATTTAAGTCTAGCAGAAGCAATGAAAAAATTAAACCAAAGAGAAAAAGTAATAATTACGAAAAGATTCTTTGATGGAAGAACACAAATGGAAGTTGCAGATGAAATAGGAATTTCACAAGCACAGGTATCGAGGCTGGAAAAAACTGCAATTCAAAGGATTAAAAAAAGTTATAAATAAGAGCTATCCACCTGTACAATCAAAGATTTCGCGTGGGTACAAAAAACTTGTTATAAAAATATCCAATTTAGCTTTAATGGCAAATTGGATATTTTTATTGCATGGGAAAATCAAAAGACTTTTCTCATGCAACAAGGTTAATTTACATTAAAATATAAGATTATATAAATGAAACGAAAATAAGACTTGAAAAAAATCTTAAAACAATATATAATGAAGAAAATAAACAAAAAAGGAGAGAATATTTATTATGAACGTAAAAATTACAGGAAAAGATTTAAAGGCAACAGATGCAATAAAAGATTATGTAGAAAAGAAACTAGAAAGGATAGAAAAATATTTTGATGGTGAATTTGATGCGAACGTAACAATAAGAACAGAAAAAAATACACAAATTGCCGAAATGCACATTATAACAAGTGCGAATACATATAGAGCAGTAACAGAGCATAAAGATTTGTATGCTTCAATTGATAAAGACATTGACATACTAGAAGGACAAATCAGAAAAGCTAAAACAAAAAAAGAGAGAATTAATAAAGAAGATTCAATAAAAGTAAAAGAAACAACTTTTACGCCAGAAGAAAAAGAAGTTGAAGATGAGATTTTAAAAACATTATATTATGAAATAAAACCTATAGCACCAGAAGATGCTAAATTAAAACTTGAGGAAAAACCAGGAAATTCATTTTTAACATTTATAAATGTAGATACAGGAAAAGTAAATGTTATCTTTAGATTAAAAGATGGAAAGAATTATGGCTTAGTTGAGCCTGAGGCATAGTATTTATGGAACAAAAGTATATATTGGAAAATTGTACTTCTTTTAAACCTGCCGACATATTTGAATGTGGGCAGTGTTTTAGATGGAATAAAGAAGAAGATGGCAGTTATACAGGTGTCTTTAAAAACAATGTGCTTAATGTAAAAAAAGAAGGAGAAAAAATAATTTTCGAGGGCATTTGCGAAGGCGATATAAAAGATGTTTGCAGAGATTATTTTGACCTAGATACAAATTATGAAGAGATAAAGGAAAAACTTTCTAATATAGACGAATATTTAAAGACAAGCATTGAGTATGGAAGCGGAATAAGAATTTTAAATCAAGACTTATGGGAGACGATTATTTCCTTTATAATTTCGGCAAATAATAATATCCCAAGAATAAAAGTTATAATAGATAAAATGTGCAAAAAATATGGAAATTGTATTAAATATAAGGGAAAAGAATATTATACATTTCCAAGCATAGAAAAATTAGGTGAAGCAAGTGTAGAAGATATAAGAACTTTAGGCGTTGGTTTTAGAGATAAAAGAATATATGAAACAACGCAGATGTTTTTAAACAAGGAAATAACTTTGCAAGAATTAGAATCTGAAGAAGATACAGATGTTTTAAGAGAAAAACTCATGACTTTATCTGGAGTTGGCGAAAAAGTTGCAGACTGTGTTATGTTATTTTCTTTAAAAAAGTATAATGTATTTCCTGTTGATGTATGGGTTAGGAGAGTAATGAACGAGCTATACATTAAAGAAGATGATGAGAAAAAGGTTTCTAAGAAATTATTACAAAAATTAGCTAAGGAAAAATATGCGTCACTTGCAGGGCTTGCTCAGCAGTATTTGTTTTATTGGAAAAGAGAAGCATAATAACAAAATAAGAATATAATAAAACCAAAAGGTTCCTCAGTATCCACCAAAGTAGGTGGGGAGGAACCTTGTTTTTTGTTTATTTTAAATTTCTAAGAGCTTCAACTCTTTCGTCTAGGCTTGGGTGTGTTGACCAAATACTTGATCTAGTTATTTTTTCATCTCTAAAAGGTGAAGCAATATACATGTGTGCAGTTGATTTATTTGCAGTTCCAAGCTCATTAGGGTCATTACAAATTTTTGTAAGAGCCGAAATTAATCCATCAGGATTACGTGTAAATTTAGCAGAAGTTGCATCAGCTAAAAATTCTCTACGTCTTGAAATTGCAAGTTTTGCAAGTTGACCAAATATAGGTGCAAGTATTAAAAATATAAGACCAATTAACATAAAAATCGCATTTCCACCATTGTCATTATCTCTATTAGAACGTCTTCCACCATAGAAAAATGTTCTAGAGAACATATCAGAAAGCATAACTACAAAGCCAACCATTACAGTAACAACTGCAGAAAGCCTTATGTCATAATTTACAATATGTGCAAGCTCATGTCCTATAACACCTTCAAGCTCATAATAATCTAGTTTTTCCAAAAGTCCAGTTGTAACGCAAATTACAGAATGTTCTGGATTCCTACCAGTTGCAAAAGCATTGGGTTGAGAATCTTCAATTACATAAAGCTGAGGCGTTACAGAAAGACCAGCACTTACAACTAACGCATCTAAAATATTAACTAATTTTTGATTTTCCTCTTTTGTTGCAGGTCTTGCTCCTGACATTGACAAAACAATTTTGTCGCTATTGTAATATGATGCAAATGATGCAGTAATCGAGAATATAAGCGCAATTACAATAGAAACAGGACCAAAATCAAAAGCCATACAAATATAGTAAATGATAAGTGTTATTACAATTGTAAAAATGGATATAATAACACCAGTCTTAATTTTATTAGAACGTATATCCTCGTACATAATAAACCTCACTAAAATTCAACTTTAACATTTTTCCTTGCATTTTCATCTTCAACAGTATATAACTTATCTTCTGATGTAAAATGAAATAATGATGCGATAATGTTAGTTGGAAATACCATTAATGCTGTATTATACATTGTTACACTATCATTGTAAAATTGTCTTGAATAAGATATTTTATTTTCAGTATTTCTTAATTCTTCTTGTAATTCTGAAAAGTTTTGGCTTGCTTTTAAATCAGGATAATTTTCAGAAACTGCCATAATAGTTTTTAAAGCACCTGAAAGTTCATTATCAAGTTTTGCTTTTTCACTTACAGTACCAGCTTTTGACCATGCAGTTCTAAGTTCTGTAACTTTTTCTAATACAGAAGTTTCATGCTCCATATAACCTTTAACACAATTAACTAAGTTTGGTATTAAATCAAATCTTCTTTGTAATTGAACATCAATTTGTCCCCAAGCATTTTTAACTTTCATCTTTTTAGTAACTAAACCATTGTATGAAATAATTGCCCATAAAACAATTAATACAACAACTACTAAAATTGCTATCCACATAATAAAATCCTCCTTAAAAAATATAATTATACATATTTATAATACCACAAATCAGTAAAATTTACAACAATAATAATTTTACAATAAAAAAATTTTATGATATAATACTTTTTGGAAAAATATAACTATATTTTCCAATTATATTAATACCTATTAATGAGGTGAAAATAATGATAAAATTTACAAAAATGCAAGGGCTAGGCAATGACTATGTCTATATTGATTGCACAAAAAAGGAAGAAGGAGAAATAAAAGACATATCGAGCCTAGCTAATATTATAAGCAATAGGCATTTTGGAATTGGTTCAGATGGCCTAATTTTAATTTGCAAAAGTGAAGTAGCAGATTTTAAAATGAGGATGTTTAATCCAGATTTATCAGAAGCAGAGATGTGCGGAAATGGAATAAGATGTGTCGGAAAATTCGTATATGATAAAGGATTAACAAACAAAGAAGAAATCACTATTGAAACTTTAGCAGGCATAAAAAAATTAAAATTGCACGTAGAAGAGGGAAAAGTAAAAAAAGTTACAGTTGATATGGGAAAACCAATTTTGGACCCAAAAGAAATTCCAGTAATTTCAGAAGAAAAAATAGTTAAAAATTTAAAACTTGAAGCATTAGATAAAACTTTTAATTTTACATGTGTATCAATGGGAAACCCACATGCAATAACGATAGTTGACGATGTAGACAACTTTGATGTAGAAAAATATGGAAAAATCTTAGAAGTAGATAAACATTTTCCTAAAAAAGCAAACATAGAATTTATAGAAATAATTGATAAAAACACAATAAAAATGAGAGTATGGGAAAGAGGAACAGGAGAAACATTAGCTTGTGGAACAGGTGCATCAGCAGTATGTGTTGCCTGTGTATTAAACAACATTGTAAAAGAAAAAGAAAATATAAAAATACAATTACTAGGCGGAGAACTTGAAATAAAATGGGACGACACTATTTATATGACAGGAAAAGCTGAAACTGTATTTGAAGGAGAATATTATAATTAGAGAAAGGAAAAAAATTATGGAAAAATATATAAAATTATTAAAAAAAGAAAATCTCACAAGAGAAGAATTTTTGCCAGTTTGGGAAGAATTTAAAAAAGACTTAAATCAAGGAAAAGTTAGAGTTGCATCTTATGAAAATGGAAAATGGGTAGTTAATACTTGGGTTAAAAAAGTAATATTACTTGGTTTCAAATATGGAGAAGTAGTAAAATTTAATGATGGATCAATTGATAAAGACACATTGGGAGAAAGAAAAATTGAAATGACAGAAGGAGTTAGAAAAACATCAACAGCAGTTTCTGTACGTGATGGAGTATTTTTAGGAAAAGGTGTAACATTTATGCCTCCATCTTACGCAAATATTGGAGCATATATTGATGAAGGAACAATGGTTGATTCACTTGCATTAGTTGGTTCATGTGCACAAATAGGAAAAAAAGTACATATAGGAGCAGGAGTTGTAATAGGTGGCGTACTTGAGCCAGTTGGTGCATATCCTGTAATAATAGAAGACGAAGTATTTATAGGAGCAGGTTCACAAATAACAGAAGGAACAATAGTAAAAAAAGGAGCAATAATAGGAGCAGGAGTCACAATAACAGGCAGTACACCAGTATATGATAATGTAAATGGTTCTATTATAACACCAAACGAAAATGGTCAAATAGTAATTCCAGAAACAGCAGTTGTAATTCCAGGAACTAGAAATGTAAAATCAAATATAGAAGATGTAAGCCTTTCAAAATATGTACCAATGATTGTTAAATATGGTGGAAAAGTTGAACTTGAAGACTTACTTAGACCATAAGATATAAAAAAAATTTTATGCTCTTTAGGAAGGGTGAGATAAAAAATGGTAAAAGTAAATGATGGCTTTTTGAAGTTAGAAAATGATTATCTATTTTCTGATATAAGCCGTAAAGTAAAAGAATATAAAGAAAAAAACAAAGATAAAAAAGTAATAAGTTTAGGAATAGGAGATGTTTCACTTCCACTTACAAAAAATGTAATAGAAGCAATGCAAAAAGCCGTTAATGAAATGTCTAAAAAAGAGACATTTAGAGGTTATGGAATAGTTCAAGGATATGATTTCTTAATAGAAAAAATTATTTCTTATGACTATGAAAAAAGAGGAATAAAATTAGATAAAGACGAAGTATTTATAGGAGCAGGAACAAAAGGCGATTTAGCAGGAATGATAGAATTATTCTCGATAGATAACACAGTAGCATTAATGAACCCAGTATATCCTGCATATAGAGATGCAAATATAATGCTTAAAAGAAATAAAATAATTTACTTAGAAACGTCAGAAGAAAATAAATTTATTCCAAATTTGCCAAACGAAAGAGCAGACATAATTTATTTATGCTCACCTAATAATCCAACAGGAACTGTTTTAAATAAAGAGGAACTTACAAAATGGGTTAAATATGCTAAAGAAAACAACTCTATAATATTTTACGATTCAGTATATGAGTGCTTTATAGAAGACGAAAAAATTCCACATAGTATATACGAAATAGAAGGAGCAAAAGATGTTGCAATAGAATTTAGGAGCTACTCGAAAAATGCAGGATTTACAGGAGTAAGATGCTCATATACTGTAGTTCCAAAAGCATTAGAAGTATTTGACGATAATAAACAAAAAATAGACATAAATGCTTTATGGAGAAGAAGACAAAGCACCAAATTTGGCGCAGCATCATACATAACACAAAGAGCAGCAGAAGCTATTTATACAGAAGAAGGGCAAAAGCAGATAAGACAAAATATTGAATATTACAAAGAAAATGCAAGATATATAAAATCAGAATTAAAATTATTAGGATATACAGTCTTTGGAGGAGAAAACTCGCCATATATTTGGCTAAGAACTCCAAACAATATGAAATCATGGGAATTCTTTGATATATTGTTAAACAAAGCAGGAGTTGTCGGAACGCCGGGAGTTGGCTTTCGGAGACTGCGGGGAAGGATATTTTAGGCTAACTGCTTTTTCAAGTAAAGAAGATACAAAAGAAGCAATAGATAGAATAAAAGAAATGGAGTTATATTAATCATGAATATAGAAAAAGAGATAATAGATTTGCAAAATCAAATGGAAAAAGATAAGGAATTTTTTTGGAATAATCCTGAAGAAGGGTTAAAAGAAATAAAAACATCAGCATATATTAAAAAAAGACTACAAGAAATGGGATATACTGACATAAATGATTCAATATATGAAACAGGCATAATTGCAACATCACATGGAAAAGAAGAAAAACCATGTATATTATTTAGAAGCGATATTGATGCAGTAAAAATGGATGAAAATGGCAGGATGAAACATACTTGCGGACATGATGCACACATGACAATTTTATTATCTCTTGCAAAATTAATAATGAATAACAAGGACAAGATAAAAGGAACAGTAAAACTATTATTTGAACCAGACGAAGAGGGAAATGGCGGAGCTTATAAAATGATACAAAATGGTGCATTGGATAATGTTGATGAGGCTTATGCAATACACGTATGGAGTGAATTAAAAGAAGGAACTGTATCAATAAGAGAAGGAGCTGTAATGGCATCGACAGACCCGTTTGAAATAACTGTAACAGGAAGAGGCGGTCATGCAGCAATGCCGGAAAAATGTATTGATACAATTTACATTGCAAATGAAATAGGCAAAATGGTAAAAGAGATGGCAAAAATAGATGTAGAAAATGATGACAAAATTATTCTTGGGATTACTGCAATTAATGCTGGAAATAACAACAACGTTATACCAGATAGAGCATATTTAAAGGGAATATTCAGAAGTTTCAATAATGAAATAAGAGATAAAGTAAAAAAAGAATTAAAAGAAAAAGTAGAAAATAAGGCAAAAGAATTAGGTGGAGTTGCAGAGTTAAAATTTATAGGAAATTATCCTGCGACGATTAATTCTAAAAATGAGGCAAGAAAGCTAAAAAAATTATTTGAAAATATAGCAGATAATATTGATACAGAGTATCAAACTATGTGCTCAGAAGATTTTTCATATTTTTTAAGAAATGTTCCTGGGGCTATGATTTTGGTTGGATGTAGCAAAGGAACATATTATCCGCAACATAATGAAAATTTTTCATGCGGTATGAAGTCAATATTAATTGGCACGCAATGTTTTTTTGAAATTGTAAAAACAGAATTATTTTAAAACATAATATATAATTTTTACTATACTAATGCTTTCATAATAAAATTAAATTTTTGCGTGCGTCGCTCGGGGCGAGCTAAACTGCGCACAATTTCTAAAACTTATTTTTGGCACCCTTCCACGGCAAGCGTGAACTCTTTCCAAAAATAAGTTTAAGAAATTCTAGCTTGTTTACTCTACATTCGCTCCTTACTTAAAATTGAATTTTATTATGAAAGCTATTAATATTATTTAAATGCTTGAATAAATAAAAATAAATCTTGCAATTATATTGAAAATTTCTACAAGTTATTATAAAATAAAAATCGTAATTTGTTTTAAGATAGAAAAAAACAAAAAAATATATCACAAAAAGAAAAAAACTTTTTATTTAAAGATACTAAAAATGACAAACATTTTAAGATAAAGCCTGTATACTTAATTAAAAAGTTTATGAGGTGGTAAGGATGTTTCAAAATATAGTAGATGTTGAAAAAGAAGAAACAAGTGAAGAAAAAGTCACAGTAGACCCAAAAGAATACTCAAAGAAAATATTAAAAAAATTATTTACAAAACAAAATATACTTATGTATATAATTTCATTTATGTTGTCAATGGTTAATGGTATAAATGGCATAGCACCATTTGGGATGGCAATATTTGCAGCAGCATTATCAAATGCTGTACCTGCAGGAATAGTATATATTTTAACTCTTATTGGGACAGGCATAGGCTTCGGAGGAAGCGGAGTTTTAGGATACATACTTACATCATTAGTTTTTGTAGGATTAGTTCTTATTTTTAAACCATGGTATGAAGAAGAATATAAAAGTGAAAGAAGGAAATTAGGAAAATACGTAGTATTTGCTACTGTTTTTGTACAAATAATGCAAATGCTATTTAGAGGATTTTTACTATATGACTTCTTTTTATGTATCGTAACAGGAATAGTAACTTACATATTTTATAAAATATTTGCAAATTCATTAATAGTTATAAGTGAATTTGATGTAAAAAAAGCATTTACAATAGAAGAAATAGTTGGGGCAAGTTTAATGCTATCAATTGCGACTTGTGCGTTTGGAAAATTGGCAATATTTGGGATGGAAATAAAAACAGTCCTAAGTATACTTATAGTATTAATACTTGGCTGGAAAAATGGAATATTAATAGGAGCAACAAGTGGAATAACAATAGGCTCAGTCTTAGGAATAATAGGAAATAACGAGCCATTGCTAGTTGCAGCTTTTGCACTATCTGGAATGATAGCAGGACTTTTAAGTAGATTTGGAAGAATAGGAGTAATAGTAGGCTTTATTGCTGGAAATATATTGCTTGCTTATGTAGCAAATGGAAATACATCATCAATAATTTATTTAAAAGAGATTATAGTTGCATCACTTGGACTTTTACTTGTTCCAAAAAATATACAAATAAATATAGAAGATTTATTTGATAAAAAACTATATTTACCAGTTGGCTCGTCATACACACTAGAAAATAATGCTGATACAATAAATAAATTAAATACTGTATCAGAAACAATAGGCGAAATGTCTAGAACATATAAAGAAGAAGCAAAACTTGAGGTAAATAAAGAAAAAAGTGAAGAAGAAGAGAAAAAGCTATTCATAGAGGAAATTAGAAGAAGAATAGAGAAAATCGAAAGCAATATTTTATACGACGATTTAATTAATGACGACAATTCTTTAATATTGGAATTTTTTAATATTTTAATGGAAAATGGTAATTTGACAAAAGACGATATAATAAAAACATTGGAAAATAGAAATGAATATGTATTAGGATATGAAGATTTTGATACAAACTTAAAAATAGAAGAAGATGTAAAAACTGTTGCAAGATTATTCACTGATACATATAAAATTGGAAGAATAAATAATTTGTGGAAACACAAAATGAGCGAAAATAAAAGAGTTATAGGAGAGCAACTAGATGGAGTGTCAAAAGCTATATCAAATGTTGCAAATTCTATAAAAGACGATGTAAAGGGCTTTGAAGAAATAAAAAAAGAAATAGAGCTTTTGGCAAGACAAAGAGATATAGAAGTATTAGATATTGGTATAAAAAAGGGAAGTAGTGGAAGATATATAATTAATATATATACATCTCCATGCAAAGAAGAGGAAAATTGCAAATTAGACGAAATTGAAAAAATACTTTCTAAAGTATTAAATACTGATATTGTATTGCAAAGAGAAGTCTGCGCAGTAAGAGAAGAACAAAAACTTTGCAAGCAAATATATTTATCAAAGGACAAGTTCTCTTTGCAAATTGGCATTGCTCATGAGAAGAAAAAAGGCTCAGTCGTATCAGGAGACTACAGTATTCAAACAAAACTTGACGATGGGAAGTATTTAGTTGCTTTAAGTGATGGAATGGGAAGCGGAGCAGAAGCAAGAAAGTCAAGCCAGATTGCAGTAAAGATGTTATCTAGGATGCTATCTAGTGGATTTGATAGAGATACATCAATGGAATTAATCAACAGTAGTATGTATATTAATTCAGGAGAGGATACTTATGCAACTTTGGATGTAGCCATATTAGATTTATATAAAGGAAACATGGAATTCATGAAAAATGGTGCATGTCCAACTTTTATAAAAAATGGAGATATTGTAAATGTTGTAAAATCTATTTCGCTTCCAGCTGGCATTTTAGATAAAATTGATTTGGTTGTATATGATAAAGATTTATGTGACGGCGATATTATTGTTATGTGCACAGATGGAGTGCTAGAGTCAAATGCGGAGTATGAGAATAAGGAGATTTGGATAAAGAATTTATTGGAAAATATTGAGACAGATAATGTGCAAAAAATTGCCAATATTTTGCTAAAAGAGGCAATAGATAATAACTTCGGAAATGCAAAAGATGATATGTCTGTTATTGTAATGAAGGTGAAAGATATACCGAAAAATAAAACATAAAATTATTAAAAAGGAACTTACAGATGTAAGTTCTTTTTGATATAACAGATTCCTACTTCATAATGAATTACAAAATTAATGTACGTAGAAAGTATAATTTATAAAACATACAGTAAAAAAACTTGACAAAAGATTTTTTTATTTATACACTATAAAAGTAAAATAAACATTAATAAGATAGGAAGTACAAAAGATAATACTAATATTATTTATATGTAAGATTAAAGGCTAGTATCAAGGAGGTAAAAATATGAATAGTGGAGAAACATTTAATCCAGAAAATCAAACAATTAGTCAAATCTTTAATGCAGAAAAAATATATAGAGTACCTAATTATCAAAGACAATATGCTTGGGAAGATAAACATTTAAACGATTTGTGGAATGATTTATGGGAGGCTTTTTGCAACAAAAGTGAAGAAAATGATTGCTATTTCTTAGGCTCAATTGTTGTAGTTGATAAAAAAGGAACAATATATTCGGACATAATTGATGGTCAGCAAAGAATTACAACACTCATGATTTTATTAAATGTAATTGCTAAAAATTTTAGTGAAATAAATAATAATGTTGAAAAAGACGTTGATACGCCTATTGTTACAAGTTCGATAGTTAATAGTAGAATAAGAAATGAAAATGGAAGAGATAAATTACAACTACAAACATACAAAGATTACAATGCAATATTCGTAAATTGCATAAAAAATTGTAATGATTTTTCATGTATAAAAAAACCAATAAATAAAGAATTAAGATTAAATGATCCAAAATTTAAGTATATTAATACAGCATATTTCTTCTATGAAAAATTAAATGAATTAAAACAAAAGGACCAAGAAGAAAACAAAAACGTTTTGGGAGATTTTGTAAATTATATATTTTATAATGTTAATATAATAAAAATTGTATGTACTAATGAGTCTTTTGCAATAAAGTTGTTTCAGGTAATGAATGATAGAGGCATGCAACTATCATCAGCAGATATAATAAAATCATATTTATTGACAAAATATAATGATGATGAACAAGGCATTCAAAATTTCGAATCAGCATGGGCAAAAATCGAAAATAATGCAAAAGATAATAATTATACAATAGATGATTTTATGGTTTATTTTGAATATTTTAAACTTAAATCAAATCCAAAGAGACAATTAACTGACGAAATGAAATATATTATTGAAAATAGCAATGTTGATAGTTTAGTAAATGAAATGTGCAACTTTTCTGAGGCAATAAAAAGTATTTATAAATCTAAAAATGCCAAGATATTTAGTTTAAGATATTTACCATGGAAATTTTATATAATAACTTTATTAGCTTCTGCTGAATATGTACATTATGAGGATTTTGAAAAATTATTAGAACTATTACAAAGATTTTACTATTTGGCTTTAATATCTGGTAAAAACTTAAATCAAATAAAACAAACTTCATTTTCAATTTTAAGTAACATAATTGAAAAGAAAAATATACAAGACATATATATTTTAACGGAACGATTAATAAATGATAAACATTTTATTACAGATACATATATAGCATTAGAGGATGATATGGTTTACGGAGAAAAATGGCTAAAACCATTGCTATTGTCTTTGGACTATGAATTAAGAAAGGATGAAAAAGCTGACTTTATAGAAATTGATAAAGCTGTTACAATAGATCACATATTACCTCAAAAATTTGATAAGGAGAGAGATTGGAAATATGTAGATGCAGAAAAGGGAAATATTTATATGCACACATTAGGCAATTTAGCTCTATTATCAGAAATAAAAAATAAGGAAGCGTTAAATAGGGGATTTGATAAAAAGATAAAAATTTATCAAGGCATAAATCCTGATACAGGCGAAAAAGAAAATGGCTTTACGACTTTTGAAACAACAATAAGCATTATAAACCAATATGAAAAAGATAAGAAAATGTGGGATATTGATAATATTGAAGCAAGAAAAGAATATCTAATCGGGCTAATAGAAAAAATGTTAAATATTTCAAAAGAAAGCGCAAATAAAGAAGAAATAAACAATACAAAATTGTTAGGAATGAGAGAATTAATTGACTTAGAATATGTAAATATAGGAGATAAATTATACATTAATTTAGATAAAGAAAATTCAGTAGCAACTTTGATTGATGATAGACATGTTGATTATAATGGAAAGATTATGACAATAAATGAGTGGGGATGCTTAATTACAGGGTGGAAATCAATAAGAATATATCAATATTGTTGTAAAGTCGGCGAGCAAGAAACACTACAACAAAAGAGAATAAGGTACATGAAAGAAATGGCTGAGAATATTGAATAGGAGATAGAATTATAATAATGGGATAATTTTATAAGGCTCATAACCCGAAGGTCGTAAGTTCGAGTCTTACCCCCGCAACCAAAAATTTAACTAGAGTCGCAAGAGATTGTGGACTCTTATTTTTTACACCAAATAAGTTACATAAAAACTGATGGGCACATTATGGGCACAAAATTTATATAAAGAAAGTTTTGTAAACTTTCGAGTTTGCGAGTTTTAGTACATTTGATAAAATTTGAAAATGTATAAATAGTTTCTACTTAAAATATATAAATGATTAGTTTATAAAAAAATCAAGATTTTGAATAATTAAGTAGAAACTATTTTATCTTGATGTCTTCTTTTAGTATAGACAACTTTTTCATAATCTTTTCCTCTCTTTTTTATCACTATTTTAAAAACATTTAAAATTTAAAATATGTAAAATGTTAATATGTTTGATATTATAACAATAGTTTATTTGTAAATAAATGTGAAAAGCTATTTAATTAGCCTTAAAATATTTTTTAGTATCTTCTGTATAAAGAAGATTATCAAGTTTATCTGATGCTTCTCTATCC
>CANRAW010000021.1 GCA_947628715.1 uncultured Clostridia bacterium | reverse complement strand
ATTTTTACAAGGCGGTTTAACCTACGAATACGGCAAAATAGGTATACTTACCGCGATAGAAAATATGACAAAATAGTTTACATAGTTTCCAATATGTGGTATAATAAAAAATGTAGAGAAAATAATTATTTTTCAAACTTAGGAAGGAATGAGAAATATATATGGATAGATTAAAAGTTTTAGGAACATGGATACTTATAACAATATTATTTTACATATTTAGTAACGCTATAATATATATGTATTTCCATGGGGAAGAAATAGGTGGAAAAATCTACAACATGACACATAAAGAAACAGTTGTAAATGAGGTAAAAGAAAATTCTTAAACTTCTAAAAAACTATTGAAAAAATAATATAATTGTAATATAATTGTAATGGTTTTGTAACAATAATGAAACGAAGCCATTACATTTTTTTTAAGGAGAAAGTTTAATGTTTTCTTTTGGACATGATATAGGTATAGATTTAGGAACAGCAACGGTTTTAGCCTTTGTAAAAGGAAAAGGTATCGTACTAAGAGAGCCATCAGTAGTTGCAGTTGATAATTTAACAGGAGAGGTCTTAGCAGTTGGTCAAGAAGCAAGAAGAATGCTTGGAAGAACACCAGGAAATATTGTCGCAACACGACCATTAAAAGATGGAGTAATTTCAGATTATACTGTAACAGAAAAGATGCTCAAATATTTCATAAATAAAATATGCGGTAGAACTATATTTTCTCCAAGAATAATGATATGTATACCATCACAAGTAACAGAAGTAGAGAAAAAGGCAGTAATAGATGCAGCAGCACAAGCAGGCGCAAGAAAAGTATATTTGATAGAAGAACCTATAGCTGCAGCAATAGGAGCTGGAATAGATATATCTAAGCCATCAGGAAATATGATAGTAGATATAGGTGGAGGAACGACTGATGTTGCAGTAATATCACTTGGAGGTTCAGTAGTAAGTACATCTTTAAAAGTTGCAGGAGATAAGTTTGACGAAGCGGTTGTTAAATATATAAAAAAGAAACACAATGTAATAATAGGAGAAAGAACTGCAGAAGATTTAAAAATAAATATTGGATGCGTTTATCCTAAGATACAAGATGCAGAAATGGATATAAGAGGTAGAGATTTAAGCTCAGGCTTACCTAAAACAATTACAATTCACTCTAGCGAAATACTAGAGGCACTTATGGAGCCAGCTTTGCAAGTTGTAGATGCAGTACACTCAGTTTTAGAAAGAACACCACCAGAATTAACAGCAGATATAAGCAATAAAGGAATATATATGACAGGTGGAGGAAGCCTAGTAGACGGCTTAGATAAACTTTTACAAGAAAAAACAGGAATAAATGTAATGATAGCTAATGATACAGTATCATGTGTCGCATTAGGAACAGGAAAAGCATTAGAAAATCTAGATTTGTTAGATGGAGGCAAAAGAAAATAAAAGAAATAATGGAAAAAACAGTCGCAATATATACTTTGCGGGTGCAAAACCAACCAATACGAATCAAATGCAATAATACAAAAATTTATAAAAAACGGATATAAGCTAGTTGATTTCGAAGAAAAGGCAGATGTGTATATAGTAAATACTTGTACTGTTACAAGCATTTCAGATAGAAAATCAAGACAAATGCTAAGAAGAGCAAAACAAAAAAATAAAGATAGCATATTAGTAGTAGTTGGTTGTTATGTGCAGGTCGCAAAAGCTGAACTAGAAAAAATAGAAGAAATAGATATATTACTCGGAAACAATGAAAAGAACGATATATTAGAGTATGTTAAAAAATTCAAAAAAGAAAAAGAAATTAAGCTAACAGATGTAATGACTCAAAAAGAATATCTCGAATTTGGAACAACAACATACACAGAAAAAACAAGAGCAGTAATAAAAATACAAGATGGGTGCGATAGATTTTGCACCTATTGTATTATTCCTTATGCAAGAGGCAGAGTAAGAAGTAGAAAAATAGACGAGATAATAAATGAAATAAAAGAAATTGCAAAACTTAATATAAAAGAAGTAGTGCTTACAGGAATACATATTGCCTCTTATGGAAAAGACTTTGCAGATGGAACAAAACTAATAGACTTATTAGAAGAAATAAATAAAGTAGAAGGAATAGAAAGAATTAGACTTCGGTTCATTAGAACCAAAAATTATAGACGACGAATTTTTAAAAAGGCTTTCCACTTTAGAAAAAGTATGCCATCATTTCCATCTATCATTGCAAAGTGGATGCAATGAAACCTTAGCAAGGATGAACAGAAGATACAGTGTAGAAGAATTTAAAGAAAAAGTAGCTTTAATTAGAAAATATTTTGACGACACCATTTTAACAGCAGATGTAATAGTCGGATTTCCGGGAGAAACAGACGAAGAATTTGAAAAAACATATAAATTTTTACAAGAAATTAGGTTTTATAAGATACATGTGTTCAAATATTCTATAAGAAAAGGAACCAAAGCTGCTGAATTCCCTAAGCAAATCGTGCCAGAAATAAAAGAAGAAAGAAGCAAAAAAATAATAGAATTATCAAATAAAATACAAGAAGAATACAACAAATCATATATTGGCAAGACTGTGCAAGTTTTAGTAGAGGAAAAAGCTGGAAAATATTACAGAGGACATACAAAAAATTACCTAAATATTTACATAGAAAATTTAGAAAAAAATGTCGAAAATGAAATAATAAATGTCAAAATAGAAAAGGTAGAAAATGAAAAAATGCTAGGGATTGCCAATTAAAGAAAAATGTTACAAAAATGTAATAATATTGCAACATAAATTTAACATTAAAAATGTTGAAAAAGACTTGCAAAAATAATGGAAATATAGTATAAATAAGTAAAATGTATAAAGTCACAAAGGAGGAATTAATTTATGGAGGGGAATCAATTACCAACAAAGGTAAGTTTTTGGAGTAAAGTTAGATCATTTTTATTACAAGACATTACAGTTGAATTAACACCATACCAACAAAAAGTAGAAGATGAAGTAAATGAATTCTTACATCAAGATGTAACATGGGCTGGAGTTAAGAACTTTTTATTTCAAGAAATTAAGTTTTAATTAAATTGATTTAGGAAATGAATATATATAAATAGGGTACACTAAAGCAACCTTTCTGTTTTAGTGTATCCTATTTGTGTTACTTTTAAATTATTTTAACAAAAACACTTGCAAAGTCGTATACTTTGATATATAATAAGAGCCGATGTTAAATTAAAAAATAATTTGCGGTTAAAATAAAAACAGCAAATAATGAAGGAGGATTTTTTTTATGTCAGTTAAAATTGGTATTAACGGCTTTGGAAGAATAGGAAAATTAGCTTTCCAAGCAGCACTTGAGAAGAAAGAGGTTGAAATTGTTGCAATAAATGATCCATTTATTACAGCAGACTATATGGCATATATGGTTAAATATGATACAACTCATGGAAGATTTAACGGAGAAATTAAAGGAGAAGAAGGAAAACTTATCATTAATGGAAAAGAAATAAAAGTACACAATGAAATGGATCCTAAAAATATTCCTTGGGGAGCAGACGGAGTTGATTATGTATTAGAGTGTTCAGGAGTATTTACTACAATGGACAAGGCTTCAGCTCACTTAGAAGGAGGAGCTAAAAAAGTTA
Organism: uncultured Clostridia bacterium; assembly: GCA_947628715.1. GTDB lineage: Bacteria > Bacillota > Clostridia > TANB77 > CAG-508 > JAAWPK01. The sequence continues at coordinate 22,981 of CANRAW010000021.1, read as the reverse complement.
TAATAAGTGCTCCATCAAAAGATGCACCAATGTTTGTAATGGGAGTTAATAATGAAACTTATGACCCATCAATGAACATAATTTCAAACGCATCATGCACAACAAACTGCTTAGCACCACTTGCAAAAGTAATAAATGATAACTTTGGAATAAAAGATGGATTAATGACAACAGTTCACTCAACAACAGCAACACAAAAAACAGTTGATGGTTCTTCTAAAAAAGACTGGAGAGGTGGAAGAACAGCATCATGCAATATAATACCATCTTCAACAGGAGCTGCAAAAGCAGTTGGAAAAGTTATTCCAGAACTTAACGGAAAACTTACAGGAATGGCATTTAGAGTACCAACAACTGACGTATCAGTAGTTGACTTAACATGTAACTTAGCAAAACCTGCAACTTATGAAGAAATCTGTGCTGTAATTAAGAAAGCATCAGAAAATGAAATGAAAGGAATTATGGAATATGTTGACGAACCATTAGTTTCTTCTGATTTTATACATGATTCTCATACATCAATATTTGATGCACAAGCAGGAATTCCTTTAACAGATACATTTGTAAAATTAGTTGCATGGTATGATAACGAGTGGGGTTATTCTAATAAATTAGTAGATTTAGCTATATATATATCTACAAAATAAAAAATATATAGAAAATCAGAGATTGGAAAATGCAACAATTTTGCCAATTTCTGATTTTTGTGTTTATTAAAAGAAAGGAAATGGATAAAAATGAGTAAAAAAACAGTAAGAGATATTAATGTAACTGGAAAAAAAGTATTAGTAAGATGTGACTTTAATGTACCACAAGACGAAAATGGAAACATCACTGATACAAGAAGAATAGTAGGAGCACTTCCAACTATAAAATATTTAATAGAAAATAATGCAAAAGTAATACTTTGTTCACACTTAGGAAGACCAAAGGGAGAAGTAAAAAAAGAATTTTCACTAGCTCCAGTTCAAAAAGAATTATCAAAACAACTTGGAATAGAAGTAAAACTTGCAGACGATATAGTTGGAGAAAGCGCTAAAACTTTAACAAACAATATGAAAGACGGAGAAGTTGTTTTACTTGAAAACGTTAGATTTGATAAAAGGGAAGAACAAAATGACCCAGAATTTTCAAAAGAACTTGCATCACTTGCAGAAATATATGTAAATGATGCGTTCGGTACAGCACATAGAGCACATAGCTCAACAGCAGGCGTTGCAGACTATTTACCAGCAGTATCTGGATTCTTAATAGAAAAAGAAATAAAATTCTTAGGAGACGCATTAAACAATCCAGAAAGACCATTTGTTGCAATATTAGGTGGAAAAAAAGTATCAGACAAAATATCAGTAATTAACAATTTACTTGAAAAAGTTGACACATTAATAATTGGTGGTGGGATGTCATATACTTTCTTAAAAGCAAAAGGATTAAGCGTTGGAAATTCAATTTGCGAAGACGATAAAATAGACTTAGCAAAAGAATTAATGCAAAAAGCAAAAGACAGAAATGTTGAATTTTTATTACCAGTTGATGTAACACTTGGAAAAGAATATGACAAAGATACAGAAAGCAAAATTGTAAAAGTAGACCAAATAGAAGACGGCTGGGAAGGACTAGATATTGGAACAGAAACAGTTAAAAAATATTCAGAAGTATTAAGAACAGCTAAAACAGTTATGTGGAACGGACCTCTTGGAGTATTCGAATTTGATAAATTTGCAAAAGGAACAAACGCAATAGCAAAAGTTCTTGGAGAACTAGATGCAACAACAGTAATTGGTGGAGGAGACTCAGCAGCAGCAGTAGAAAAAGCAGGATTAGCAGATAAAATGACACATATCTCAACAGGTGGAGGAGCTTCACTTGAATACCTAGAAGGAAAAATACTTCCAGGAATTGCATGCCTACAAGATAAATAGAAGTAAAAAGGAAGGAAAAATAAATATGAGAAGAAAAGTAATAGCAGGAAACTGGAAAATGAATATGCTTCCAGATGAAGCAATAAATTTTATTCAAGAATTAACACCACTTGTAAAAGATACAGAAAATGAAGTAATACTTTGTGTTCCATATACAGATTTATTTTATGCTTTATTAAATGCACAAGACACAAATATAAAAATTGGTGCACAAAATATGCACTTTGCTGAAAGCGGAGCATATACAGGTGAGATTTCAGGCAAAATGCTTAAAGTAATTGGAGTAGAATATGTAATAATTGGACACTCAGAAAGAAGACAATATTTTGCTGAAACAGATGAAACAGTTAACAAAAAAGTAAAATCAGCATTTGAAAATGGATTAAAACCAATAGTTTGCGTTGGAGAAACATTAGAAGAAAAAGAACAAGGAAAAACAATAAATATTATAACGACACAAACAAGGCTTGCACTAGATGGACTTTCAAAAGAGCAAGTTAAAAATACTATAATCGCTTATGAACCAGTATGGGCAATTGGAACAGGCAAAACAGCTACAGCAGAAGATGCAAACGATAGTATAAAAGAAATAAGAAAAGAAATTGCAAAAATATATGGAAATGATGTAGCACAATGTGTTATAATACAATACGGCGGTAGCGTAAAGAGTTCAAACGCAAGAGAATTATTTACAAAATCAGATATAGACGGCGGACTTGTTGGCGGTGCTAGCTTAAAAACTGAAGAATTTTCAAAAATAGTTAATTTTTAAAATTCTATAAGATAGAAAGAAGGACAAAATTTCATGAAAGATAAATTAACAATGCTAATGATACTAGATGGATTTGGAATAAATCCGGAAGAAAAAGGAAACGCAGTAAAACTTGCAAACACACCAAACATTGACAAATTAATGGCTACATGTCCTAAAACAGAGATATATACAAGCGGACTAAAAGTAGGACTACCTGAAGGACAAATGGGAAATTCAGAAGTAGGACATACAAACATTGGCGCAGGAAGAATAGTATATCAAGAATTAACTAGAATAACAAAATCAATCGAAGAAGGCGATTTCTTTAGCGTAAAAGAATTTAATGAAGCAATAGAAAATTGTAAAAAATATGGCTCAAAACTTCACATCATGGGACTTTTATCAGATGGTGGTGTTCATAGTCATATAAGACATCTATTCGGATTATTAGAATTAGCTAAAAGAAAAGGCTTAGAAGATGTTTTTGTACACTGCTTTATGGATGGTAGAGACACTCCACCAGCATCAGGAGAAATGTATATTACACAATTAAAAGAAAAAATGCAAGAAAAAGGAATAGGAAAAATTGCAACTATCGTTGGAAGATATTATGCAATGGACAGAGACAAAAGATGGGAAAGAATTAAACTTGCCTATGATGCAATGGTAAATGGAATAGGACAAAAAGAAATAGACAGCACAATTGCAGTTGAAAAGACATATCAAAAAGAAGTATTTGACGAATTTATTGAGCCAATCGTAATGTGTAATGCAAATAATGAACCAGTTGGAACAATAGGAGAACACGACTCAGTAATATTCTTTAACTTTAGACCTGATAGAGCAAGACAAATAACAAGAAGTCTAGTAGACGACAATTTTGATGGATTTGAAACAAAGAAATTAAATCTATATTTTGTATGCTTTACTCAATATGACGAAACAATGCCAAATGTACATGTAGCATTTAAACCTACAAAATTAAAAAATACATTTGGTGAATACATTAGTCGTCAAGGACTAAAGCAACTAAGAATAGCAGAAACAGAAAAATATGCGCATGTAACTTTCTTCTTCAATGGAGGAGAAGAAAAAGTATTTGAAGGAGAAGATAGAATTTTAGTTCCTTCTCCAAAAGTTGCAACTTATGATTTAAAACCAGAAATGAGTGCTTATGAGGTAACAGATAAATTAATAGAAGCAATTAATCTTGACAAATATGATAGCATAATACTTAACTATGCAAACCCAGACATGGTAGGACACACAGGAAGTCTAGAAGCAACTATAAAAGCTATAGAAGCAATAGACGAGTGTGTTGGAAAAGTTGTAAAAGTAATAAAAGAGAAAAATGCTGTTTTATTAGTAACAGCTGACCATGGTAACTCTGAGCAAATGATAGATTATAAAACAGGTGAACCACATACAGCACACACAACAAATCCTGTCCCATTAATATTAGTTGGCATGGATAATGTTTCATTAAAATCAGGAAAACTTGCAGACTTAGCACCAACTATGTTAGATATTATGGGACTTGAAAAACCAGCAGAAATGACTGGCGAAAGTCTAATTGTAAGATAGGAAATAAAATATGGGAGTTTCTATAATAGATTGTCCTAAATCTTTAAAAATGGCACATGAGGAGGTTCAAAAAAAGATATTTGCTATGATTCCTGAAAGATGGGATAAGCTATATCTTTATGCCTCTGTCATAGACCATTTTAATAATTTGCAAACTGGAGAAATGTTTTTCTACTATTTCCCAAAGGGAATATTGAAAAAAAGACCAGTTAATGTATATGAAGTACCTGCAAAATTTAACATAGAAGAAAATAGTTATTATAGTCTAGCAGAGGAACTTTATTCTAGCATAAAAAAATTAAGAGTAGAGTGTATAAACAATAAGGAAAGACCTTGGACAAATATGACAATAATTATTGAAGATGTTAAATATAAAGTAGAGTATGGATATGAGGCTTTGACTAATTCTCAGTTTGATAACAATGATAGAAAAATAATATGGCTGTATGAATACTTAAATGCACCTTATGAGAGTTTTAATAGAAAAGAAAGACAAATCATTAATACATATTTAAGTATAGAACACGAGAAAAAAGAAAAGTTTGAATTACCAATGTATAAAAAGGCAATTGCAAAGGATTTAGAAACAGTTAGACAATTGGAAAAAAGCTTAACTTATGTGACTGATGAAAAAATCAAGGAGATGGAGTTTAAGAAAAACCATATACCTAAGTCACAAATATTAAAATCTTAAATAAAAGTTTTTAACTTTTACATAAATAAAAAAGAAAGGAAGTAAAAAAATGAAAGATTACTTAGAAATTTTAGACGTAGAGGCACTAGAGGTGCTTGATTCAAGAGGAAATCCAACAGTACAAGTTACTGTTACAACAGTTGGAGATTTTAAAGGAGTAGCTATGGTTCCATCAGGAGCATCTACAGGAAGTTTTGAAGCTGTTGAATTAAGAGATGGTGACAAATCAAGATACTTAGGAAAAGGAGTTCAAAAAGCAGTTGAAAATGTTAATACAACTATTTTTGAAAATATAGTTGGTATGAACGTTTATGATCAAGTTGCAATTGATAAAAAGTTAATTGAAATTGATGGAACAGAAAATAAAGGAAAACTTGGAGCAAATGCTACTTTAGGTGTTTCTTTAGCTTGTGCAAAAGCTGCAAGTGCTTCACTTGGTATGGAATTATATAATTACATCGGAGGAGCTAATGCAAAGACATTACCAGTTCCAATGATGAATATTTTAAATGGTGGAAAACATGCTGACAATACAGTAAATATCCAAGAGTTTATGATAATGCCTGTTGGTGCAAAAACATTTTCTGAGTGTATGAGAATGAGTGTTGAAATATATCACACTTTAAAGAAAGTATTAAAGGAAAAAGGTCTTGCATCAGGTGTTGGAGATGAAGGTGGATTTGCACCAAATCTTGCAAATGATGAGGAAGCATTAAAATTAATAGTTGAAGCTATTGAAAAAGCTGGATTTAAACCAGGTAAAGATGTTTACCTAGCATTAGATGTTGCAAGTACAGAGATGTATGATGAAGCTAAGAAAATAGGTAAAGAGGGATGCTATTATTTCTGGAAAACAAAGGAACTTAAGACTGTTGATGAAATGATAGATTATCTTGCAAATCTTGCTGAAAAATATCCAATTATCTCAATTGAAGATGGCTTAGCTGAGGAAGATTGGGACGGATGGAAGAAACTTACTGATAGATTAGGAAGTAAGATTCAATTAGTAGGTGATGATTTATTCGTAACAAATATTAAGAGATTACAAAAGGGATTAGATTTAAAAGTTGCAAATAGCATACTTATTAAGTTAAATCAAATTGGAACTCTTACAGAGACTTTAGATGCAATTGAGCTTGCTAAGAAAAATGGATATACAGCTGTTGTTTCACACAGAAGCGGTGAAACAGAGGATACTACTTTAGCTGATGTAGCTGTTGCAACTAATGCTGGACAAATTAAGACTGGTGCTCCATGCAGAACTGATAGAGTTGCTAAGTACAATAGATTATTAAATATTGAACATGATTTAGCTGATGTAGCAATTTTCCCAGGTTTAAAGGGGTTAAATAAATAATTTTTTGTAGAAAATAAACTTCGATTGTTCGGAGTTTATTTTTTTGGGAAAAGTTTCAAGTGAGATTTTTGCAAAAATATGTTGATAAAAGTCTATTTATATTATGCAATAAAAATTGTAGAATAATAGAAAATTTAATTGGCAAAAAAATTAGTATATAGTAGAGTGGTTTCAATGTTATAAAGAATCAATATTACCAAAAATTTTACAAATATATTTTTCTAAAAAAGTTGCATTTTATATTTCATAATGATAAAATGTAAGATATTAATATAATATAAAAGCGATAATTGTAGGAGAAAACAATGGGAAGAAAGAGAAAAAGCACAAAAAGTAAAAAAGCAAAGCAAGAAGCGTATATACATGCAATTGTTATAATGATTTTTAGTATTCTTTTAGCGGTACTTATATATATAAATTCAGGATATATTGGTGAAAAACTTAGCCCAATGCTCGGTGGAACAATGGGCTGGATTAAATATTTTGTTCCAATAGGAACATTTTTAATAGGAATAACTCTAATAAAAGAAAATAAAGAATTTGTTATGCCTAAAATAATCCAATTTGGAGTTATAATCTTATGTGTATGTGCATTTATTTCCGCAACTCAATTGACAGGAGAAAATAAATCTTTAAATATTTACGACGATTTTTCTGATGTTGTATCAAAAGCGTATGAATTAGGAACAGAGAATAAAGGTGGAGGCGTTTTAGGCGCATTTGTTGCTGTGCCATTAATAAAACTACTTCGGACCAATTGGTGCTAATGTTTTGCTTATTGGTGTTGCTGTTTTACTTACAATATTTACGTTTGGAATTAAGCCAGCAGAGCTTATAGATAAAATTTCTGAGGCAATACAAAATAGAAGAGAATATATGGAAGAAGAGGACGAGGAGGAAGAAGAAGAGGTTATTGTTCAGCCTAAAAAGAAGAAAAAAGAAAAAGCTCCCAAAACTCCTTCTGCAATTATAAAAGACCCTTTCGGTGATGACGAGGTTCTTGGAGAAAAAGTACAAAAATATGAACATGATATTCCTTTAAGTTTCGAAGAAAAGCAAGAACCAAAGAAAGTACAAAAAGAAACTCCACAAGAGGATTACATAGAAGCAAATTTGTTTAAAGAAGCAGAACAAGAAAAAGAAGATAAAACAAAACAAGTTTTACAACTTGAACATGCTCAAATTGTAGAAGACCAAAATTATGAATTCCCACCAATTGCTTTACTAGAACAAGGAGAAGGCAAAAAAGGTGGAACTAATAAAAAAGTTGTAACTGATAATGCTTTAAAATTACAAAAAACACTACATAGCTTTGGAGTTACAGCAAAAGTTGAGGATGTTTCAGTTGGTCCTGCGATTACAAGATATGAATTAAAACCAGCAGAAGGTGTAAGAGTTAGCAAAATTGCAAATCTTGCTGACGATATTGCACTTAATCTTGCTGCTCAAAGTATAAGAATAGAGGCTCCAATTCCGGGTAAACAAGCAGTTGGAATTGAAATTCCAAATAAAGAAACAGAAATGGTACATTTGAGAGATGTAATAGATTCAGAGGAGTTTGTAAGTTCTGAGTCAAAACTTTCTATGGGACTTGGAAAAGACGTTAGTGGTGAAAGAGTAATTGCAGATATTGCAAAGATGCCACACTTACTTGTTGCAGGTAGTACAGGTTCTGGAAAGAGTGTATGTATTAATACCTTAATTACAAGTATTATATATAAAGCAAAACCTAGCGAGGTTAAACTTGTTATGGTAGACCCAAAAATCGTTGAGCTATCAGTATATAATGGAATTCCACATCTTTTAATACCGGTTGTCACAGACCCTAGAAAAGCAGCTGGTGCTCTTGCATGGGCTGTACAAGAAATGGAAGATAGATACGCAAAATTTGCAACACGCGGTGTAAGAGATATAAAAGGATATAACAAAACACTAGAAAATGGGGCAGAGGAAGAACAAAATGCGAAAATGCCTCAAATAGTAATCATTATAGACGAGCTTGCAGACCTTATGATGGTTGCAGCAAAAGATGTAGAGGATGCAATATGTAGACTTGCTCAAAAGGCGAGAGCTGCTGGGATGCACTTAGTTATTGCGACACAAAGACCTTCTGTTGATGTAATTACAGGTCTTATTAAAGCAAATATACCATCTAGAATTGCGTTTGCAGTTTCTTCACAAATCGACTCAAGAACTATTTTGGACATGCCAGGTGCAGAAAAATTATTAGGTAAAGGTGATATGCTATATTACCCAACAGGTGTATCTAAGCCTACAAGAGTTCAAGGAGCGTTTGTATCTGATAAGGAAGTTGAAAAAATTGTTGATTTCTTAAAGAAAGATGGAGAAACGGTATACAACGAGGAAATTATTGAATCAATTGAAAGAGCAAATAAAACAGATAAAGAAATAAAAGAACAAGAAGAGGATGACGATGTTGATCCAAGACTAGAAGAAGCAATACAAGAGGTTATAGAAAATGGCGTTGCATCTACTTCATTTATACAAAGAAGATTAAAAGTAGGATATGCTAGAGCAGGAAGAATTATAGACCAAATGGCTGAAAGAGGAATAATTTCAGGCTATCAAGGAAGTAAGCCAAGAGAGGTTTTAATGACAAAGGAAAGATGGGAAGAATTAAAAATGAATCCAGAGCCTGCTAATGTAAATACTGAAGAATAAAACTTAATTTTTGCAAAAGCAAAATACTTTATTACTAGAAAGGGTAAAGTACAATGAAAACAAATGATATTTTATTGAAATTTCAAAGTAATAATACTAAACTTGAAACGATACTGTCAAAAAAGGAATTTTCAGGAGATGTAAAAAATCTCCTTCTTAGCATGTTATACAAACTTAGTAGTTCATATAATGATTATTCAAATATTAAAGTAAATGTAGAAAACAAAAATAAATTTGTTGAGGACATAATTGGAATAATTAATAAATGTGAATCTATTGAAATAATTAAGCCAAATACAGAAGAAGGAGAAGAATATACAGAGTTAGGAATAACGAGTAGGGTTGATACATATTTAAAAACAATAAGGGTATTTCCTACTGAAAAGGCAATGCTTTTGGCGTTATATAAAATGGACGAAACGCGAATTTATTTAGACGAAAAGCATCACATAATAAGAATTGCACTTCCTGAACTTCTTAATGAAGGCAGAGACATAAATAATATAGAAATAATACGTGATTTTAATGCTTGGTCATGGAACACACTTCCTAGTGAAATAAGTAATATAGATTGCAATTTGATTTACCAAAATCTTCTAATTCTTTTAGGATATGATTTCCTAGAAAATTGGATGAAAAAGGAAAATGAAAAAAATTTACTTGAACAATTTGAAAATAAGCTAAAAAGTGAATATGACGATGCAGACATAGAAAAATTGCTAGATTTAATTTATAGGGTTGCAATTATAGTTTGCGTACAAAGAAATAATGCAGAAAAAGTTAGATTAACAGAGGAAAAAGAGTGGGACGAAAAAGAATTAGATAGGCTTAATGATAAAGAAAATCTTGTAGTAGAGCTTACTAAGACTAAAAAGGAAAAAGCAAAAGAAATAAAAAAATTAGATAAAATAATAAATAATAAAGATTTACTAGAAAAGGAATTTGAAAAAAGAAATAGCAAACTTTCAGAATACAAAAAAATATTTAGTATAAGTAATCTTTTAGGAACAATAAAAAAAGAAAGAAGAAAAGCTCTAAGTGATATAGACGAGTGTAATAAGTTACTTGATGCTAAAAATTATGTAAAAACAAAGACACAACTAGAAGATAATTTAAAATACCTTAAAGAAGTAAAAAATACGAGAAACAAAGAAAAATACAAAATTGAAATACAAAAGATATTTATAAAATTGTTAGAAGAAAAACTTGATAAAATTGAAAGACCAGAGCAAAGAAGAGAACTTGTACAGTTTTTATATATGATTAGATATTATAATTTTATTGTATTTGACGAAAACAATTTTATAAAAGATATAGAACCTTTGCAAGATGATATAGAATATATAACAGAAAAAGCTATAAGAAAACTTTATAACTTTAAAATATTAAATACAATTACAAAAGACATAGAAACAGATTTAAGGATAATTAAACCTATTTTACATACTAGAATTATGAAGTTAGAAAATATTACAATACAAACGATACTAAAAGATAAGATAATCGAAATTAATGTATATGATGGAGATGTTTTAGAAACAAGTTACGAGATAGAAAATTCTAGAGAGGTTGATTTAAGAAATAAGAAAAAGACAAAATTATTTTCATAAAAATTAAAACGAAAGGATGGAAAAAATGAATATAACTTTTTTAGGTGCTTCAGAGGGAGTTACTGGTTCTAATTTTTTAGTAGAAGCAGCAGGAAAAAAATTTTTAGTAGATTGTGGCTTATTCCAAGGAACCTCGAAAGAAGAAGAAAAAAATTATGACGAATTCGCTTTTGACATAAATGAAATTGACTTCATGCTACTTACACATGCACATATTGATCACTCAGGAAGAATACCAAAATTATATGTTGATGGATATAGAAAACCAATATATGCAACTAAAGCAACATGTGATTTATGTGAAATCATGCTTCCAGATAGTGGACATATACAAGAAATGGAAGTTGAGTGGAAAAACAGAAAAAGACAAAGGGAGGGAAAATCTGCTTACCCACCACTATATACAGCTGAAGATGCACTAAAAAGCATAGAACTATTTAAGCCAGTAAAATATAGTGAATTAGTAGATGTAGACGAAAATATAACGGTTAGATTTAATGATGCAGGACACATGCTAGGTTCGGCAATTATAGAAGTTTGGATAACAGAAAATGGAAAAACAGAAAAAATAGTATTTTCAGGTGACCTTGGAAATAATGACATACCTCTTTTAGCGTCTCCTACAATGATTGAAACAGCTGATTATTTAGTAATGGAATCAACTTATGGAAATAGATTACACATGAGAAATGACGATAAAGCAGAGATGTTTTTAAATATTGTATATGATACAATAAAAAGAGGCGGAAATGTTGTAATACCTTCTTTTGCAGTAGGTAGAACACAGGAAATACTTTATGAATTAAACAAGATTAAAGAAAATACTAAGGATGAAAGTTTCATAAACAAGTATAGATTACTCATGGAAACACCTGTATATGTTGATAGCCCACTTGCTATTTCTGCAACAGAGGTGTTTAAGAAAAATGAAGATTTGTTTGATGATGATGTAAAAGCAGAAATTGAAAGTGGAGATAATCCGCTTGAATTTCAAGGATTACAATTTACAAAAACGGCAGAAGAATCAAAGGCATTAAATGAAAGCGAAGAGCCTTGTATAATTATTTCTGCTAGTGGTATGTGCGATGTAGGAAGAATTAAGCATCATTTGAAACACAATTTATGGAATTCAAATAATACAATATTATTTGTAGGATACCAAGCAGTTGGAACTCTTGGAAGAAAAATTGTAGAAGGTGCAAAAAAGGTTAAATTATTTGGTGAGGAAATCGCTGTAAATGCTAGAATAGAATATATTGAAGGATATTCAGGACATGCCGACCAAGAATGGCTTATGAATTTTATATATTCATTTATACAAAAACCAAAACAAATAATTCTTGTTCATGGTGAAAGAAATTCTCAGTTAGAGTTAAAAGAAAAAATATTAGAAAATACTGATATACCTGTTACGATTCCTAAGTATGGAGAGATATATAAAGTAGAAAATAATGAAGTAGAATTACAAGGTAGATTAGAGCTTGAATCAGAGAAAAGAGCACAAAAAATTGAAGTTATTAATAGAGTTAAAATGTTACGCGACGAAGTTACTGATATGGAAGAAATATTGAGAAATGAGATATTAACTGAAGATACTAAGGAAAATGAAATTAATAGCATAACATTGAAATTAAAAGAAATTGAAAAAATTATTGTAAGTATAATTGAGTGAAAGGAAGAAATATAAAGGTGAGAACGTATCTAAATGATGCTATAATAGGAAATAAGGATGTAAAAGTAGGATTAACCGAAAAAGGTGAAATTGTAAGAATATGTTATCCAAATGTTGATTTTAGACAATTTATAGAGAAGTTTCAAGTTGGAGTAAAGATAAATGATTCAAATTTAATATATTTACATGATGACGTAAATAATGTATATATGCAACATTATATAGAAGACACAAATGTAATTAAAACAGAGATAAAAAATACATATTTTAATTTAAAAATCATACAAACTGATTTTGTTTCAATTAGCAATAATGTAATAATTCGTAAATATACAATGACAAATGAACATGATATACCTCTTGATATAAAATTTTTAGTACATTCAAAAATGGTAACTGACGAAAATGAATTTGCAAGTAGCAAGACAATAAAAAATGGTATGCTTCAATATTCTCATGGATATAATATGGCAATTTTTTCTAATAATTTAATGCTTAATTCGTATAAAATACATGGGGTAGAAAATGTTATAAGAAGCGGAATTTTACAAGATAAAGATTATATTGGTATGTCTAATGGTTCTGCTTTAAACTATGAAATAGGAACTTTAAAACCTAATGAAATAAAAGAATTTAGCTTATATATTTATATTTCTGATAATAAAGAAAAAAATAAATTAGAAGATATAGAGTCACAAATTGATAAAGTAAGGAAATTAGACGAAGAAAAAGAACTACAAAATGCAAAGAAATATTGGAGAAAATATGTAAAGGCACACTCTAATTTGAACTTAGAGGGAAGCAGTTATAAAGAAATATTAAAGAACATTTACAATAGAACAATACTTTTATATCCACTACTTACTAATCAAAGTACGGGTGGAATTTCTGCAGCAATGGAAATTGATGAAGAATTTACAAAATGTGGAAGATATTCTTTTTGCTGGCCAAGAGATGCAATTTATATAACAAAAGCACTTGACTTATTAAATATGGAAAAAGAAACAGAAAAATATTATAAAGTATTTTGTAAAAATACCCAGTCAAAATCTGGTATGTGGGAGCAAAGATTTTATACAGATGGAACATTAGCACCTTGCTGGGGCTATCAAATAGACGAAACAGCAAGTGTAGTTTATGGCGTATATGACCATTATACTAGAACAAAAGATAAAAAGTTCTTAAAAGACAACTTAAAGATGCTAGAAAATGCTGTAGGATATCTAGAAAAATATATAGACGATGTAATTCAAGATAAAAAAGAGATGCACGTTTCGTATGATATTTGGGAAATGTATGAGGGTGTTTCTATATATTCACTTGCAAGCATATTTGGTGCTTATGAAGCTATGCAAAGAGTATATGATGTACTTGCAGAGGATTTACAAGAGAATAGATTAAAACAAGAAAATATAACTAAGCAAAAAGCAATAATAGAAAAACAGCTTACAGAAATAAAAAATTATGTTTTAGACAAATTTTATGACGAGGAGAAAAAAAGTTTCGTAAGAAATGCGGAAGATAGAAAATTAGATATTAGTATACTTGGAATTACTTTGCCTTTCAATATGTTTTCGCCTAATGAGAAAAAGGTTACAAACACAATAGAAAGAATTAATATGAACTTAAGAACATATACGGGTGGATATTTAAGGTTTGAATATGACCATTATACTGAAGATAAACCATGGGTTATTGCAACACTATGGATGGTTCTATATTATTTAGAAATAAAAGATTACAAAAGAGCAAAGGAAAGTTTTGATTTCGTTGTCATGACAAGTACAAAAAATGGCTTTTTAGCAGAACAAGTAGAAAACAGCGAAATGAAGTCAAAATGGGTAATAGGCCTTGGGTGGTCACATGCAATGTTTGTAATTGCTTTAAATGAATTTGTAAAACTTGGACTAATATAAAAATCTATGAGACTAAAAAAGTGTGCCTACAATTTATGCAGGCACACTTTAAAATTATCAAACAAGGCATAAATTACCTTGCTTTTCTTTAGTTTGTAAAATTAGCAAGTTCCGCATGTGTCGTTTGTTGAATCAGCTTCTCTATAGTCACAAGGATTTTTCTCTAAATATTTATCACATTGATCCATTTTGTATCCCTTTAAACATTTACCTTTTCTTGCACATTTTGCACAAATCTTAAATGTTTTAACTTTGTTTACCCATACATCAATTGCATATTTTTTATCAGGGCAAAGAGGACCAAAAACGAATTCTCCATATTCGTCTGTAAAAGTATGAGATACTGGCTTTCTAATTTCTTCTCCTTTTTCGTAATCTATTTCAACAAGTTTTACAACGGCATCTTTTGCAGGTTCATGATAACAATCCTTTATAACTCCATATATTACATTACGATTATCCTCTGGAAGGTTTATTTCTATATCAAATTGCTTTCCAGCCTCAATGAAACCGTCTACTTCAACTACTGGACATTTTTCTTTATCTTCGTATTCCATAAAATTAATCTTTCCTTTCTTATTTTTTTGCTTTAAACAAAGCCTAATATATAGTATGTAAATAAGGACAAAATGTGATAATATTTACGAAAATTATTGAAATATGCCTAATCTTGTAATATAATTGAAACAAAGCCATTTCAAAGGGAGGAATAATATGAAACATATATTAAGTAGTGACCAATTTACAAAAGAAGATTTAGAGGAGATTTTTAAATTAACTGACGATATAAAAAACAATCCAAAAAAGTATGCAAATAGCTTAAATGATAAAATAATTGCAGTAATGTTTTATGAACCAAGCACAAGGACAAGATTATCTTTTGAAACAGCAGCATTAAAATTAGGTGCAAAAATCATAACAACAGAAAATGCAAAAGAATTTTCTTCAGCAATAAAAGGAGAAACAATACAAGATACAGTAAGAATAATTGCAGGATATGCAGACGCAATGGTTATAAGACATAGTTCAGATACATCAGCAGAAGAAGCTGCTAGTGTAAATAAAATACCTATATTAAATGCAGGAGCAGGAAAGGGAGAACACCCAACACAAGCACTTTTAGACTTATACACAATAAGAAATAAAAAAGGAAAAATAGATGGAGTAAAGGTAGCAATACTTGGAGACTTATTATATGGAAGAACAATACACTCATTAATAAAATTATTATCATTATATGACAATGTAGAAATATATGGCTTAAGCAAAAAAGCATTTGAATTACCTGAAAAATATATCGAAATGCTAAAGGAAAGAGGAATAGAATACAAAAAATGCAATAGTTTTGACGAATTACCTAGAGACTTAGATGTAATTTATCATACAAGAATACAATCAGAAAGATTTGAAGGAGATTATGGCAAAGAAGAATTTATAATAAACAAAAAAGTTTTAGACACATTTTCAAAAGACACAATCTTACTTCACCCATTACCTAGAGTAATAGAAATTTCAACAGATGTAGACGACGACCCAAGAGCATGCTATTTTGAGCAAGCCCATAATGGCTTATATGTTCGTATGGCGTTGTTACTACAAGTTTTTGATAGAGCATAAATAAAATATTTGTAACAAAAATGAATATGAAAATATAAGATAGAATATGTGCTTAAATAAGAAAAAGCATATAAGATGTTTTGTTTTAAGGAGGTATTCTTAAAATATGAAATTTAATAAGGAATCATATATAAAGTTACTTGGTAAAACTTTTAAAAATGAAAATGAAGTTTTAGAGGAAATTATAAACTTAAAGGCAATATTAGAATTGCCAAAAGGAACAGAAGTATTTTTGAGCGATATACATGGAGAATATGAACCATTTATACACGTTCTAAATTGTGGGGCAGGTAGAATTAGAAATAAAATAGAATTATCATTTAAGGACAAATTAACAGTTAGAGAAAAAAATCACCTTGCAACTTTAATATATTACCCAGAAGAAAAATTGCAAAGAATAAAAGAAAATAAAGAAAACACAAAAGAGTGGTATAGAGAAACACTAGCAAGATTAGTAGAAGTATGCAGAAAAGCCGGAGGAAAATATACACGTTCTAAAGTTAGAAAAGCTATTCCATACTTTAAATACATAATGGACGAATTAATACATGTACCAGAAGAAGTAGATAATAAAGAAGATTATTATAACTCAATAATAGATTCAATAATAGACTTAGGAATAGCAGACGAATTCATAATTTCTGTATCAGATGCTATTAAACGTATGTCAATAGACCATTTACATATTGTTGGAGATATTTTTGATAGAGGTATACATCCAGATTATATAATAGAAAAACTAATGAAGTTCCATAGTGTAGATATACAATGGGGAAATCATGATATATTATGGATGGGAGCAGCTCTTCGGTAATTTAGCATGTATTGCTAATGTAATTAGAATATGCGCAAGATATGGAAACATAAGAATTCTAGAGGATACTTATGGAATAAACATGAGACCACTTTCTATTTTTGCGTTAGATACATATTTAGAAACTCCACCAGAAAGGTTACTTCCTAGGGAATTTGACGAAAATAAATATGGAGAAAGTGATAAAATAGTTCTTGCAAAAATTCAAAAAGCAATAGCCATTATGCAATTTAAGATAGAAGGAAATCTTATAAAACAACATCCAGAATATAAAATGGAAAATAGATTATTGCTTGATAAAATCGATTATGAAAAGGGAACAGTTGAAATAGAAGGAAAAGAGTATAAAATAAATGATACAAGTTTCCCAACAATAGATAGAAATGATCCATATAAACTTACAGATAAAGAAAAAGAAGTAATGGAAAGACTAAGAGAATCATTTATGGCAAGTACAAAATTGCAAGAACATATAAAATTTTTATATGCTAAAGGTTCAACATATAAAATATTCAACTCTAATTTATTAATTCACGCGTGTATTCCAATAGAAGAAGATGGAAAGTACACAAAAATTACATTACTTGGAAACACATTAGGAGGAAAGGAATATTTAGATTACCTAGATAAAGTCATAAGAAAAGCATATTTTGAAGATAATCAAGAAGCAAAAGATTATATGTGGTACTTATGGTGTGGAAAAGATTCTCCATTTTTTGGAAAAGACAAAATGACGACATTTGAAAGCTATTTTGTTGGAGATAAAGAAGCAACAGCAGAACATAAGGTAGCATATTACAAATATGTTATAAAAGAAGATTATTGTATGAAAATATTAAGAGACTTCGGAATTCATGAGGAATTTTCTCATATAGTTAATGGCCATGTTCCAGTAAAAGCAAAAGATGGAGAAAGCCCAGTAAAAGCAAACGGAAAATTGCTAGTAATAGATGGAGGATTTGCAAAAAGCTATAGAGAAAAAACAGGAGAAGCAGGATATGTTTTATCATATAATTCGTATGGATTGGAATTAACTGCCAATAAGACTTTTGAAACAATAGAAAAAGTTATTGAAACCGAAGACGAAGTTCCAACAGGAATAATCGTAAACGACAAATCGCGCCAAAGGAGAAAAGTTGGAGATACAGATATTGGAAAAGAATTAAAAGAGCAAATAAATTGTCTTACAGAACTTCTAGAATTTTACAGAAATGGAAACGTAATAGACTGTTAATTTTGCTATAAAAGTTAATACATCATAAAGGAAAGGGAAAATGGAAATATTAAATTTTGACAAAGAAAATGATTACATAAAAAAAGTAAGTGAAATAAATAAAAACCGTAATTTAAAATATTATATTTTAACTATGGGTTGTATGCTTAATGAAAATGACTCAGAAAAATTATGTGGCATGATAGAAAAAATGGGCTATACAAAGGTATCAGAAGCGCAAAAGGCTGATTTAATAGTATTTAACACTTGCTGTGTTAGAGAAAATGCGGAAGATAAGCTATTTGGAAATTTAGGAGAATTAAAAACATATAAAAGGGAAACTGGAGCAATAATAGCTTTAGGCGGTTGTATGATGCAAGAAAAACACATACAAGAAAAGCTAAAAGTAAGTTACCCATATTTTGATATAATCTTTGGAACACATACTTTAAATAAGTTTCCAGAAGATTTATTTACCATACTCTCAAAAAAAGAAAAAGTAACCGATGTAATAGATATAGACGGAGATATATATGAAGGAATACCGATAAAAAGAGAAAGTAGTGTAAAGGCTTCAGTAACGATTATGTATGGATGCAATAATTTTTGCAGTTATTGTATAGTTCCTTATGTTAGAGGTAGAGAAAGAAGCAGAAAACATGAAGATATTTTAAAAGAAATTACAAAGCTTGCAAAAGATGGATATAAAGAGATAACGCTTTTAGGGCAAAATGTTAATTCTTATGATGGAGGAAGCGGATACAAATTTTCAAATCTTTTAAATGATGTAAGCAAAATTGAAGGAATAGAGAGAATTAGATTTATTTCGCCACATCCAAAAGATTTTACAGGAGACGTCATAGATGCAATAAAACAAAATCCTAAAATATGTAAAATACTACATCTTCCACTTCAATCTGGAAGTAGCAATATATTAAATAAAATGAACAGAAAATACACGAAAAACGACTATTTAACTCTTGCAAAAAAGATAAAAGAAAAGATACCAGAGGTCGTATTTTCAACAGATATAATAGTTGGATTTCCCGGAGAAACAGAAGAAGATTTTAATGAAACACTAGATGTAGTAAATCAAATTAAGTTTGAACAAGTATTTATGTTCATATATTCGAGAAGGGTTGGAACTCCAGCAGATAAAATGGAAAATCAAGTTCCTGAAGAAATAAAACATGAGAGATTTAATAGACTTAAGGCACTTGTAGAAAGTCAAGTTCCAGAAAATAACAAAAAATATTTAGGAACAACACAAAAAGTTTTAGTAGAAGGAGAAAGTAAAAACAATAAGGAAATGCTTACACGGAAGAACAGAAACAAATAAAGTTGTTGTTTTCAAAGGAGAAAAGGAACTAATAAATAAAATAATTGATGTAGAAATTAGCAAAGATCGATTATGGTATTTAGAAGGCAAGTTTTAAAAAGGTACAGGTAAGACTTAGAAAGGAAGGATAAAAAAATGGCAGAATTTTCGCCAATGATGCAACATTATTTAGATACAAAAGAGCAATATAAAGATTGCATATTGTTTTATAGATTAGGTGATTTTTATGAAATGTTCTTTGATGATGCACAAACAGCATCAAGAGAACTAGAAATAACACTAACAGGAAAAGAGTGTGGGCAAGAAGAAAGAGCACCAATGTGTGGAGTTCCATATCATGCTGCAAATGTTTATATTGCAAAATTAATAGAAAAAGGATATAAGGTTGCAATATGTGAACAGCTAGAAGACCCCAAAAAGGCAAAAGGTATGGTCAAAAGAGATGTTATAAGAGTTGTAACTCCAGGAACTGTTGTAGAAGACAATTTGCTTGACGATAAGAAAAACAACTATATAATGTCTATATATAAACAAGGAATATTCTTTGGAATCGCAGTTTGCGATATATCAACTGGAGATTTTTTAGCATCGCAAATAAAAGAAACAAATAATTTTTCAAAATTACTTGACGAAATTGCAAGATATTATCCAGCAGAAATAGTTGTAAACGATATGCTTTATTCGTGCCCAGAAGAAATAGGCAAGATAAAAGAAAGAATACAATGCTTTGTTTCAAATATAGAAGAGGACAAGTTTACAAATGATTCTAAAAAAATAAGCGAAAAATATACAATAACAGACGATAGAGGAAGAAAAATAGAGGATTTATCAGATAAAGAATTTGCGATAGTTGCATGCAACGGTTTACTTGAATATATAAAGCAAACTCAAAAAATTGAGATGGAACATATAAACGTTATAAAAATATATAACATTACAAAATATATGGCATTAGATATAAGCGCAAGAAGAAACCTCGAATTGACAGAAAGGATGAGAGACAAAGGAAAAAGAGGAACTCTTCTTTGGGTTTTAGATAAAACGTCAACATGTATGGGCGGAAGACTTATAAGAAGATATATAAATGACCCATTAATTGATGTAGACGAAATAAATCGGAAGACTTAGTGCTGTTGAAGAATTAAAAACAAGTATGATATTAAGAGGCGATTTAATAGATTGCCTAAAGAAAATTTTTGATATAGAAAGAATAGCTCGGAAAAGTTGCTTATGGAAATGCAAATGCGAGAGACCTTTTATCATTAAAGGCTTCAGCTTCGAAATTACCAGAGCTAAAAAATATTCTTTCAAATGTAAAAAGTCCATTACTTAAAGAAATATATGAAAACTTAGACGAATTAAAAGATATACATGAACTAATTGAAAAATCAATTATAGACGAACCTAGTATAACAATAACAGATGGAAACTTAATAAAGAAAGGATATAATGAGGAAGCGGACAAGCTAAAGTCAGCTTCTACAGAGGGAAAAGTTTGGCTTGTAGATTTAGAGACAAAAGAAAAGGAAGAAACTGGAATAAAGAACTTAAAGATTAGTTACAACAAAGTATTTGGATATTATATAGAAGTTACAAAATCAAATCTTAATTTAGTTCCAGATAGATATATAAGAAAGCAGACTTTGACAGGTGGAGAAAGATTCATAACCGAAGAATTAAAAGAGCTTGAAGGAACAATTTTAGGATCTGAAGAAAAATTAATTGATTTAGAATATAAACTTTTCATAGAAATAAGAGATAAAATTGCAAAGGAAATACCAAGAATACAAAAGACAGCAGAAACAATTGCAATGCTTGATGTATTTTGTTCATTTGCACAAGTTGCAGAGGATTTAAACTATGTAAAACCAATTGTAGATAACAGTGGAGAAATAAATATCGAAGAAGGAAGACATCCAGTTATTGAAAAAATGATTTCTTCTGGAAATTTTGTGCCAAATGATACGTATATGAACGAAGGAGATAACAGGCTTCGGAATAATCACAGGACCAAATATGGCAGGAAAATCAACATATATGAGACAAGTTGCACTAATTACCTTAATGGCACAAATTGGTTCTTTTGTTCCAGCAAAATCAGCTAGAATTGGTGTTGTTGATAAGATTTTTACAAGAGTAGGTGCATCAGACGATTTAAGCATGGGACAAAGTACATTTATGGTTGAAATGATGGAAGTTGCAAATATTTTGAAAGAGGCAACGAAGAACAGCTTAGTTGTTTTAGACGAAATAGGAAGAGGAACATCGACCTATGATGGATTATCTATCGCTTGGGCTGTTGCCACATTTATTGCTGATAAGGAAAAATGTGGGGCTAAAACGTTATTTGCAACTCACTACCACGAGCTTACGAAGTTAGAGGATAAAGTTGATGGGGTTAAGAATTACTCTGTTGCAGTAAAAGAAAAAGGAGAAGATGTAATTTTCCTAAGAAAAATTGTAAAAGGCGGAACAGACGAAAGCTATGGAATACACGTTGCAAAACTTGCAGGTGTTCCAAATGAGGTTTTAAAAAATGCAAAAGATGTTTTAAAAGGGCTCGAAAGAAAGAGTATGTTAGGGGAAAAGAGCATTGAAAAAGAGGAGTATAAAGCAAGTACGGGACAACTTGATATGTATAACTATAAAATTGCAGAGGTTGCACATGAGCTTGATAAAATCAACATAAATGAGCTTACACCAATTCAAGCAATGAACGTATTAGTTAAATTAAAGGAAACTGCTTCATAATGCTAAAAATATTTTAACTTTTTCTTAAATCTGATATAAAAAAATGGAGGAATAAAATGATTACAAAGAGAACAAATACTAAAAAAATAATGGTAGGAAATGTCAGCATTGGTGGACAAAATAAGGTTGTAATTCAATCAATGACAAATACCAAAACAAAAGATGTTGAGGCAACTGTTGAACAGATTATTGAACTTGAGAAAATGGGATGTGAAGTTGTTAGAGTTGCATGTTTAGATGATGAGGATGCTAAGGCTATCAAAGAGATAAAGAGCAAAATTCATATTCCAATTGTTGCTGATATTCATTTTGACTATAAGATAGCGCTAACTGCGATTGAGAGTGGTGTTGATAAACTTAGGATTAATCCAGGAAATATTGGTGGAAGAGAAAGAGTTGAGAAGGTTGTAAATGCTTGTAAGGAAAAGCATATACCAATTAGAATAGGTGTAAATGCTGGTTCTTTAGAGGAGGATTTGCTTGAAAAATATGGCGGTAAGCCTACTGCTAAGGCAATGGTTGAAAGTGCATTAAGGCATATAAAGATATTAGAGGATTTGGAGTTTTATGATATATGTGTTTCACTTAAGGCTTCTAATTTAGATTTATGTATTGAGGCGTATGAAATGGCAAGTAAGACTTTTGATTATCCTTTGCACATTGGAATAACTGAGGCAGGAACGTCTTTTTCTGGCACTATTAAGTCTAGTGTAGGTCTTGGCATTTTATTAAGAGAGGGAATAGGTGATACGATAAGGGTTTCTTTATCTGATGATCCAGTTGAGGAGGTTAGAGTTGCAAAGGAGATTCTTAAGAATTGTGGATTATACAAAAAGTCTCCAACTCTTATTTCGTGCCCAACGTGTGGCAGAACGCAGATTAAACTTATTCCGATTGCAAGAGAGGTTGAAAGATTTTTACAGACTATTGATAAGGATATTACTGTTGCTGTAATGGGTTGTGCTGTAAATGGACCAGGAGAGGCAAGGGAGGCTGATATTGGTATTGCTGGTGGAATAAAGGAAGGATTGCTTTTCAAGAAGGGTGAGGTTATAA
>CANRAW010000020.1 GCA_947628715.1 uncultured Clostridia bacterium | reverse complement strand
ATAATTTTGATAATTCTTGCAATGGTAGCCATCCGAGGCATAGTAGGGGATGAAGCGATAATTGGACAAACGATAACTGCGGCGGATGAGTATAAGATACAAGAAAATAAAGAAAAGGTTACCGAGCTAAGAGAAGGAGTAATCTTAGAGAACGCAATAATGCGGAAAGAATACTACTTTGCAAAAGTTAGCAGAGGAAATGAACAAGGAGACAATATGGGTGAAGAACGCTTCTGCTAATGTAAATAGAGAGGATACAAATGACGATATAATAGTTACAACAGTGGAAGGATACATGTATCAAATCTATTATGACGAAGTAACAGAGCAAAAGTTCATAGAGTATGTAGGAAAAGAAAGGTCAGGAAGTTTACCTAATCTAAGAACAAACTACAATAAAGAAAAAGCAACAATAAGTGCAGAAGTAACAAATACATCAGATGTAGAAGTAGATAGGATAGAACTAATCTATAGAGGAGAAATAATAGAAACCAAAAAAGGAAATACTGTAACATTTTCAGACCTACAGAACACAGGCTGGTATATG
Source organism: uncultured Clostridia bacterium (assembly GCA_947628715.1). Lineage (GTDB taxonomy): Bacteria > Bacillota > Clostridia > TANB77 > CAG-508 > JAAWPK01. Next base: position 26,357 of record CANRAW010000020.1, on the reverse strand, counting down.
GTAAGAGTAACAGCTACCTCTGGACAAATGAGATATGCATGGATAAGAATATCAAGTACAGTTATTGCACCAAAGATAGAGATAATATCAGAAGGCAAAAAATCAGAATCAGGCTGGTATGGTGCTGATCAAATTCCATTAAAAGTAAGAATAAGTACAGATAACCCAACAGCAAAAGCAATAACATATTTCATAGGAGAGGCAATAGAGAAAGCAGAAGAAAGAGTAGAAAAAAAGGAAATAATACTTGAAAAAGAGTTACAAAAAGCGGACGGAAAGACAGTTTCAGGAACGATAACAATAACAGCGTGGGTAGACGATGGAGAAGATGGAAATGTATCAGAGACAGCAACATTGCAGATAAAATATGATAGTATTAAACCAGTACTTGCCGAAACAATTACACCAAATAAAGATACAGGAAAGACATGGTATACAGATAAAACAGTAGAAATATCACTTGCAAATTCAACAGATAACAATTCAGGAGTTGCAAGATATGAGTATAAATACAAAGTAAGTGACGAAGAAGATACAGAAGAAGAGTTTACAAGAACGGATTTTAAAGAGGTAGCAGATTATAAAAATACACCAATAACAATAAGTAAAGACGGAATAAGAACAATAGAAATAGTTGTAGTAGATAATGCAGGAAATAGATCAGATACAAAGGAAATACAAATATACAAAGATAGCACAGCTCCAACGTTTATAAATGACGAAATAAACATAACAGATGTAAAAACAAATAGCTTTAAGATAAATACAGAAGCAACAGATGACATATCAGGAAATCCAAAAAGAGATCCAAGCTACAAAATAATGTACAAATACACAGTAAAGTCAGAGAGCGGAGATATAGTAAATTTGACTAACAGTGTAACAGAAAGTAAAACATTGCTAGTAGAAAACTTAGTGCCAAATACAAACTACATAGTAACAGTAGAAGCAACAGATATGGCAGAAAATAGATCAACACCAAAAGAAAAGCAACAAAAGACAAAAGGAGAACTTCTAAAACCAGATATAAAATTCGAACCAAGTTCTCCAAATGAAAATGGCTGGTATAATGAAAATGTAAAAGCAATAATAACAGATACAGCAACACAAGAAAGAACAGGTTCAAAACACATCGTATATGTAATAACAGGACAAAGTGAGAAAATAGGAGATGCAAGAAAAGTAGAAACAATGCTAGAAGATGAAGGAAGCATTGATGTAACAGCACATGTAATAGATGACGAAGGAGGAAGCTCAGATACAAATACAAAAAATGTAAAGATAGATAAAACAGCTCCAAATGCGCCAATAGTTACAGCAAAGTCGAAAGCAGATGGAAAAAATAATTGGTATAAGAGTAATGTATCTGTAGAAATAACAGGAATATCTGATAAAGAAAAGACAGGAGTAAAGGAAATTTCAGGAGCAGATAAAGTAACGTATAGCATAGATGGTAAAGCAGAAGAAACAATAACACTTACAGATACAAGTACAACCCAAGCAGAAATAGCAGATGCAATAACAGCAGATGGAGAGCACACAATTAAAGCATATACTTATGATAAAGCAGGAAATAAGTCAGACGCATCAGCAGAACTAAAAATAAATAAAGACGCAGCAGTACCAAATAAAGCAGAATTAACAGTTACAGAAACAGACTATCATACAATTAAAGTAACAGCAACAGGAGCAGATGCAACATCAAAGGTTGCAAGTTATACGTTCTATAAAAGCAATGTAAGTGCGGAGGGACCATGGGATGACGGAGTAACACAAACTGCAAGTAGTAATAACTTAGGAGAATTAGCTTATACTTATGAAGACCTCGACACAGGAACAACATACTGGCTTAGAGTAGTTGTAACAGACAATGCAGGAAATACAAAGGAAAGCATAGTACAAAGAGGAACAACAAAAGGAGATTTACTTGCACCAAATATAGAATTAACAAGTACAGAAACAGGAGATAAAGTTGATGTAGCAAGTGATAATACAACATGGCGTAAAGGAACTATTACAATAAAGATAACAGATTCAGCAGAAAGCACAAAAACATCAGCAACAAAGATAAAATACCAAATAACAAAAGGAACAGAAACAGTAAAATCAGAGACAGTAGAAGGAACAAGTATAACATTAGATACAAAAATAACAACAGATGGAACATATACAATAACAGCATGGGCAGTAGGAAGAGGAGGAACATCAACACCTTCAACAAGAACTGTAAAAAGGGATACCCAAAAGCCAAAAGCACCAACTATTGCAAAAACAAAAGGAGAAGAAACAATAAAGGATAGTGGTTGGTATACATCAGCCGATGTAGAAGCAACAATAACAGCAGGAGAAGATATACAAAATGAAGGAGTAAACGAGGTATCAGGAAAAGCAAAGATACAATATACAGTAAATGGAACAAAACAAGCAGATGTAACAGCCGCAACTGCCACATATAAGCTACCATCAGATGGAAAATTTGATATAATAGCGTATACAGTAGATAATGCAGGAAACGTATCAGATGCGTCAGTAACATTTACAATAAAGAAAGATACAACAAAACCAAATAAACCAACACTTGGACAAAAAACAGGAATAGTTGGAGAGAATAGTTGGTATACAACAGAAATAGGAATACCAATAACAGCAGGAGAAGATGTAACACCATCAGGAGTAAATGCAGTATCAGGAAAATCAAAAGTAAAATATACAATAAATGGATCAGAAACAGATGCAAAAGCATTAACAGCAACAGCAACCATAACAAATGATGGAGCATCTTATGAAGTAAAAGCATATACAGTAGATGCAGCAGGAAATATATCAGATCCAGAAACGGTATCAGGATTAAAGAAAGATGGAACAGCACCTATAGAAGTAAGCTTAACACAAGATGCAAATGGAATAACATATAACTCAATAAAAGTAACAGCAAAAGGAAAAGATGCAACATCAAAGATAGCAAGTTATACATTTCAAAAGAGTACAAAAAGTGCAACAGAAGGCTTTGATACAGGAGAGAAGAAAACAGCAAACGCAAGTAATCTAGAAACATTAGATTATACATATACAGGATTACAAACTGGAACAACATATTACTTAAGAGTAATTGTAACAGATAATGCAGGAAAACAAACAACAAGTAGTGTAATTACAGTAAAAACACAAGGAGAGTTAAAAGCTCCAACGATAACTTTAACAAGTACACTTGATGCAGATAATATGGCAGAAACAAGTGACGGAACATGGAGAAAAGGAAATATAACAATAAATATAAAAGATTCAGGAACAGCAGGACAAAGCTCAGCAACAAAGATAAAGTATCAGATAAATGACGAAACAGCAGTTACAACAAGCAGTGGAACAACAACAGTAGATTTAACAAACCAAATAACAGCAGATGGAACATATACGATAAAAGCATGGGCAATAGGAAGAACAGATTCAGATGTATCTGCTGAAAGTTCAAGAACAGTTAAAAGAGATGCAACAGCACCAGCAGCACCAACTGGTTCGGTTACAACAGGATCAAAAACAGATAATACATCTGAATATTATACAACATCAAGTGTAATAGTAACATTAACAGCAGGAGCAGACCCAACACCGGGTTCAGGAATAAGTAAAATAAGATATAAAATAGGTTCGGGAAATACACAGGATGTAAGCCCAACAGGAACAGGTAATACGTATCAATTATCAATACCAAATGATGGAACAAATGAAATAACAGCATATACAGTAGATGGAGCGGGAAATATATCAACTGCCTTAACATTAACAGTAAAAAAGGATACACAAAAGCCAAATGCACCAACGATAACGATAACAAATGATACAAAAGACTTAGTTAATGGTTGGTATACAAAGACAATAAATATAAAAATAACAGCTGGAACAGATGCAACATCAGGTCCAAAGAAGATAAGATATACAATAAATGGAACAGGAAACACAGTAACTATACCAACAAATCAAAATTATATAACAACAACAATTGAAAATGATGGCTCAGAATATAAAGTAATAGCATACACAATAGATGGGGCAGGATTAGAAAGTGTAGCATCAGCGACCACAACTGTAAAAAAAGATGCAGCAGACCCAACTACGGCAACAATAGCGTTGCAGTCAGGGGTTGATCTAGAAACAGATACAATTTCAGTTACAGCAACAGGAGAAGATGTAACATCAGGAGTCGCAAGTTATACATTTTATAAGAGTACGACGAGTGAAGCTAGCGGATGGGATAACGGTGATACAAAACCAAGTACAGCCAAAACACTAAATTACCAATATACAGGACTTACACCAAATACGGCTTATTGGTTTAAAGTAGTTGTAACAGATGCAGCAGGACATACAAAAGAAAGCAATGTAATACAATCAAAAACAAAATCAGCAGAGTTAACGTATGACGAATTAATAAGTGAGGAACACATCGGAGACTATGTAGATTATCAGCCATGGATAGACAATTGGGATAGAGAAAAGAACACAGGTGGCAGTGTATATAATGGTGATTCAGACGATCAAACTGACCCAGATGTAGATTATGGATTAAATTATTATTCGGCAGGAAAAAATGTAACAAGTAGTTCATATAAAAATAGTACAGTAAAGAAAACAGAAAACCTAAAGTGGAGGGTATTCGGAAAAGGAGATAAAGAAGGAGAAATTTTAATTATCTCCGATGTAGCAACTACGGATACATTGAGATTATATGGATATGAAGGCTATAACAATGGAGTAAAATTGCTAAATGACTTATGCAAAAAATGTTATAGCAGTAAAGAATTAGGAACAGAGGCAAGAAGTATAAATATGGAAGATATAGACAGGGTATCAACATTTAAAAGAGAAAATTACTCAGGTTATGGGGAAACATCGAGTCCAACCAATAAAGATTATCCAAATATATATGCAAAAGAAAAAGATGCAATAGTAAATAACAATGCAGGGACGAAAGAGAGTAGGAGTACGCAAACAGAGTGGTATACAGGATATAGTAAAGCGAGTACATGGACAACAAAATATACATATTACTATTACAGCATGAGTACGACATATATGACAAATAAGTACCTAGATTTAATAAGATATAAACCAGGCACAACAACAAATCAAACCTATTACTGGGTGGCTTCGCGCTGCGTTTACTTCAGCAGTAGCAGTGCGGTTTTCAACGTGTTCTATGTGTTTAGCGGCGCCGTGAACGCGTACGATTTGTTCTACTCGGGCGATAGCAGGTACGGCGGCATTAGTTCGGTGCGCCCCGTAGTTTCTATCGATCTGCAATCCGTAGCTATTCGGAGGCTCAGGAAATGGAACAGCAAATAATCCTTATAGTATCGCAAAAAAATAACACACGTAATCCAAGCGAGACGGCCTTTGGTCGTCTTGCGTTAGGACTATTTTTAAGGTAGTATATTAATGCTACCTTTTTTCTATGCAACAATATACATAAATAGTTGACAACAGCTTGATTATATAATATAATTTAAAAATCAATTATTTTGTTAAAAAAATTAAATTCTAAAAATATTCAAAAATTCTTTTTTGAATAAAAATCCAAAATTAATAATATAAATTTTAATAAGAGGTGAAAGTCAATTGAAAAAAATTATTAGAAAAATTTCAGGCTTAATTTTTGTGCTTGCAATTATCACTGTATGGGCATATTATAGTTATGACGATAAAAGTTATGTTGCAAATGCAAATACAATGCCAGAGAATATAGTAAGCAATATTACGGTAAGTCAAAATCTTAATTTAAGTAATCAAAAGATAGAGTGGGGTATTAAAAGAAATGATAATCATATGCAACCAGATCTTGGGGCAAAAAATCTTGAACTTATGAAGGAATATGACGGTATGGCAATGGGAAATGCGGAAAAAAAGTATGTGTATCTTACATTTGATAATGGATACGAAGCAGGATATACAGGAAAGATACTAGATACATTAAAAGAAAATAATGTAAAAGCTACATTTTTCATAACTGCTCATTATTCTAATACAGCAGGAGATATGATACAAAGGATGATAGACGAAGGACATATAGTTCGGGAACCACACGGCAAATCATGTTACGATGCCAGAAACGGAAGAAACAGCACTAAAAGAAGATATAATGAAATTACATACTGTTATATATGAAAAATATCGGGTATGAAATGAAATATCTAAGACCACCAAAGGGAGAATATAGTGAGAAAAGTTTGAGCATCACAAATAGTCTAGGTTATAGAACGGTAATGTGGTCTTTTGCCTACGACGATTGGGACGAAAATAAACAAGGCAGAACTGCTTATGCAAAAGAAAAAATATTATCTAATGTACATCCAGGATGTATAATGCTATTACATGCAACATCAAAAGATAATATGGAAATTTTAGGAGATGTAATAAAAGAAGTAAAAAATATGGGATATGAGTTCAGAAGCATAGACGACTTTGAAAAATAAAATATACATTGGAAATATTTCATATTTGTCGAAAAATGTCAAACGATAATTATTGACAAAAATTAAAATATATTATATATCATAGATAGTAAATTAATTTTAAAATTTACTATCTATTTTTTAATTTGCAACTTAAGGAAAGGCAAAAAATTAATCTTTAGGGAAATCCCCTAAAAAAATCAAAAAAATTAAAATTAAAAATTTATATCTTGATTTACCTTATAAATTAAGGTATAATAGAAAGGAAAGTTAATATGGATAAAGAAGAACTAACAGTAACAAATGATTTAGTATTCCAACAAATTTTTGGAAAGGTTGGAAATGAAGAAATAACAAAGGGATTCCTAGAGAGAATTCTTGGAATAAAGATAAAGTCTTTAACGTTGGATACTAATAAAAGACTTATAGGCAACAATATTTATGAAAAAATAGGAAGAGTAGATGTAAAAGCCAAATTATCAGATGGAACAAAAGTAATAATAGAAATGCAAGCGGTACCGTACGAATATATGCCAGAGAGACTTTTATATTATTGGGCAAGAGCATATACAGAAGATTTAACAAGGGGAAGAGCGTATGATTATTTAAAAAAGACAATAGCAATATTAGTGTCAGAAAAAAGTTTAAGTATAACAGAAGGAATAGAAGAGTATCATACGATATGGGAGATAAGAGAAAAAAATAATATAGAGATGAAATATACAGACGATTTAGAGATACATATAATTGAACTTGAAAAATATAAAGATGGAGAGCAAGATAAAGAAAAGGGCAACTGGATAAAATTTATAAAAGATGGGGGTAATGCAAAGATGAATGGAAACATTGATAAAGCATTAAAAGAGGCAAATGAAGAATTAGATAGACTATTAGCAGATCCAGCAAATGAAGAAGTGTATTTTCAAAGAATAAAAGATTTAAGAGATTTCATATCATTTACAAAAGATTTTAAACGCAAAGGAATAGAAGAGGGAAGAAAAGAAGGAATAAAGAAGGGAATAGAAGAGGGAAGAAAAGAAGGTATAAAAGAAGGAATAGAAGAAGGCAAAAAGGAAGGCAGAGAAGAAGGAATAAAAAAAGGCAGAGAAGAAGGATTAAAAGAAGGAATAGAAAAAGGTAAAAAAGAGGCATTGAAAAAATATGAGCAAGTTATATTAAAAATGTATAAATCCGATGTAAAAATAGAGGATATATGTAAATTTACAGAATTAACAGAAGAAGAAATAAATAAAATTATAAAAGAAAATTCCTAAAATTGATATAAAGTTACAAAAAGAGAAATTTCGTTTTTGTCGAAATTTCTTTTTTTAATGCAATATAATTGCAAAAAAATAATGAAATATGCTAAAATATATGTATGCTATGTTATGCAAAAATAACAAGGTGGGTTTATAGGTAAAACCTTAACAAAAAACCTAAATATATTATGCAAGGGAAAGTAAAAAATGTATCTTAAAAAAATGGAAATGCAAGGGTTTAAATCGTTTGCAGATAAAACAGTATTAGAGTTTTTACCAGGAATTACGACAGTAATAGGACCAAATGGTTCAGGAAAAAGTAATATATCAGATGCTATTAGATGGGTTCTTGGAGAACAAAGTATGAAATCATTAAGAGGAGCAAAATCAGAAGATGTTATTTTTGCAGGTACACAAAATAGAAAATCACTTGGTTTTGCTGAAGTTTCACTTGTATTTGATAATTCTGATAATAAACTACCAGTAGAATACACAGAAGTAACAGTTACAAGGAAACTATATAGAAGCGGAGAATCTCAATATTTCATAAACAAAGTTCCATGTAGATTAAAAGATACTATTGAATTATTTATGGATACAGGTATCGGGAAAGACCGGTTATTCAATAATAGGACAAGGAAGAATTGACGATATTTTAAGCAATAAATCAGAAGATAGAAGGAATATATTTGAAGAAGCAGCAGGTATTGTAAAATATAAAACAAGAAAAATAGAAGCAGAAAAGAAACTTGAAAGAACAAAACTAAATTTATTAAGAATAAATGATATATTAGCAGAAATAGAGCAAAATATTTCACCATTAAAAACGCAAGCAGAAAAAGCAAAAGAATTTCTAAGATTACGTGATGAGCTAAAAAACATAGAAGTAGGGCTATTTTTATATAATATTTCTACATTTAAAGAAAAACTAGAAAAAATAATTAAAGATGAAGAAATTTTAAATGCTCAAAATGCTGAAGAAAATATTAATCTAGAAAAGTTAAATAATTTAAAACAAAACTTGAAATTGGAAATAGATAATATTACAAAAGAAATAGAAAAAACACAAAATTTTACAGCACAAAATGTTCAAGAAAAAGAAAAAATAAATTCAGAAATAAATGTATCTAAAGAAAGAATAGAAAATAATAAACAAAATTTTGAAAGATATGCAAAAGAGATAGAAGAATTAAATGCAAAAAGTATTGAATTAGAAGAAGAAATAAAACAGAAAAATGAAAAAAAGGAAAAGCTATTTGTAAACAAAGAAAAATTTGAAAAAGAGTTAGCAGATAAAGAAAAAGAGTTAGCAGAAATAAGTGCAAAACTTTCAGAAAAAGAGAAAGATATAGAAGAAAAAAAGGCAAAAATAGAAGAATATACAAATGAAAAATATGAAAAATTAAATGAAATAAATAGCTTAAAAGCAACAGGTGAAAATAATGAAAAAAGATTAAAAACGTTAAAATATGATGTTCAAGTTGGAATATCGGAACTTGATAGCACAAATATAACAAAACAAGATATATCTAAAACATTTCATGAAATCGAAACAAAGAAAAATAAATTATCAGAGCAAATTGAAGAAATAAATAATAAAAAAGAAGAAGAAGAAAAGTCATTAAAAGAAATTCAAAATACGATAAATTATTTACAATCTGATTATAGAATAAAGGAATCAAGACTAAAATTTTTAGTAGAAACAGAAAAAGAAAAGGAAGGATATACCAAAACAATAAAATCACTCCTTATTGCTTGTGAAAAACAATCTGGCCTTGGGAAATGTTCAGAGGGAGTTTTAAGTGACTTAATTTCAGTAAAAGGAGAATACCAAGTAGCAATAGAAATGGCACTTGGTGGAGCACTTCAAAACATTGTAACACCAACTGAACAAGATGCAAAAAAATTAGTAGAATATTTAAGAGAAAATAATTTAGGTAGAGCATCATTTTTACCAATATCGTCAGTCAAAGGAAAAAGAATAGAAAATATAAAAACACAAAGCATAAAAGGAAAGGTAGAAATTGCATCAGATTTAATAAAAACAGATAAAAAATATGAACAAATAGTATTAAACTTACTAGGCAGAACAGCTATTGTAGAAGATATGGATGAAGCAATTGCACTTGCAAAACAAAATAATTATGCTTTTAAAATAGTAACACTAAAAGGAGATATAATAAATCCGACAGGTGCAATTTCAGGTGGTTCTTATGCCCAAAAAACAGTAAATATTTTAGGAAGAAAAGAAAAAATAAAAGAATTAGAATCAGAACTTAATCAAATAGATAGAAAAATAAAAGAACAAGTGGAGAAAAGTGAAAAATTCCAAGAAACAATATCTAAATATAGTGAAGAATTATTTGCCTTAGGAGAAAGCCTTAAAGATGTTCAAATAACTTATGCAACAGACGAACAAAAATTATTACTTGTTGAAGAAAATATAACAAAATTAAGAGAAAGAATAGATAAGGCTAAAGTTGAAATTGCAGAAATAGAAAATCAGCAAAAAGAAAACGAACAAAAGAAAATAGAAATAAACGATGTATTAGAAAAACATAATCAAGATATGGAAAAACTAAAAGAAGAAATTACAGAATTTTCAAAAGTAAATTCTGAAAATCAGAAATACATAGATAATTTGAACTTTGATGTTATGAATTTAAAAATATCAGTTTCATCATTTAACGAAAGTGAAATGTCAATTGACGAAATGGTAGAAAGAATAAAACAAGATATTGATAGCAATAATACAAGTGTAGTTTCAAAGCAAAACAATATGGAAAATATTACAAAAGAAAATCAAAATCTTGAGCAAAAAATTACAGAATTAGAAAAACAAAAAATAGAAATTGATAATAAAATGAGCTCAAGTGGAGAAGAAATTAACAAATTCAAAGAAGAAAGAGAAGAGAAGAATAAAAAGCTAAATACTACAGAAGAAGAAATCACAAGCAAAATGTCAGTTTTAGATGGACTAAAAGAAGAAATTATAAAAATAGGCGTAAGAAAAGACAAAATCAAAGAAGACATAGATGTAACTACAAATAAACTTTGGGAAGAATATGAACTTACTCCAAACAATGCAAAAGAATATGAAAAACCTGAAAATGTAGCACAAACAACTAAAAATGCAAATATTTTAAGAAATAAAATAAAAGACTTAGGAAGTGTAAATATAGACTCAATAGAAGAATATAAAGAACTTTCTAAGAGATATGACTTTATGTGTGAACAAAGACTTGATATAGAAAATACAATGTCTAAATTAAAAGGCGTAATTCATGAAATGACAGAAATAATGAAAAATCAATTTATGAAACAATTTGAAACAATTAACAAAAACTTTGGAGAAGTATTTAAAGAGCTATTTGGTGGAGGTAGAGCAAACCTAATACTTGAAGACGAAAAAAATATACTTGAGTGTGGAATAGAAATAGTTGCTGAGCCACCAGGAAAAAAATTACAGAATATGACACTTTTATCAGGAGGAGAAAGAGCCTTTACAGCAATTGCATTACTTTTTGCAATGCTAAAAATAAATCCATCACCATTTTGCGTTTTAGACGAAATTGAAGCTGCACTTGATGATGTAAATGTATATAGATTTGCAGATTATTTGAAAAAATTTACAAAAGACACCCAATTTTTAGTTATTACACATAGAAAAGGAACAATGGAAGCAGGAAATTCAGTATATGGAATAACAATGGAAGAAAATGGTATAAGTAAACTTTTGTCAATGAAACTTAAATAAGTATAAACCTTTTAAGATTACATAAACTAATCTTAAAAGGTCTTTTTTTCATTAAAAAAATCAGGCTTTAGGCAAGATGGGAGGTAAAAAATGAAAAACAATGAATTAGATGAGGATAAAACAAAATATGGAGAATTCGTATCTTCATATTTCGCATGGCTAACTTTAGAAGAGCAAAAAGAAATAGTAAGAAAATTAGAAAAAATAACTGAAAAATAAGAGGTTTTGTCGTACCTATTGAAATTACTAGAAATTCTGATATAATAATTTGGAAGGCTTAAAAAAGAAGGGAAGGATAGCATGACGTATAAATTTACAGCAAGTGCAGAAAAAGTAATCGAATATGCAAATGAGCTTACAATTAAACTTCGGACATGAATACATTGGAACAGAGCATATTTTATATGGGCTTGCTAAAGAAAACACAGTTATATCAGGAAAAATTTTAGAAGGACAAGGCGTAACAGCAGATGCAGTTATTGCACAAATAGATGAAATAATTGGGCCACGGAAAAACAAAATCAAAAAAGATTTTAGGTTTTACGCCAAGAACAAAAAAAGTTCTAGAAAATGCCTCTGAAGAAGCTAAAAAACTTAATGTAGACTATATAGGAACAGAAAGTTTGCTTATAGGTTTACTTAAAGAAGGAGACAGCATTGCAGTAAGAATTTTAATAAACTTAAATATAAATATAAAAGAAATATATGAAGATCTTGCAAAAGTAATTAGCGAAAGTCAAACAGAAGAAGATAAAATAAAGAACAAATTACAAAATGATAAAAAACAGACAAGCTATATGCAAACTCCTACACTAAATCAATTTGGAATAGACTTGAGCAAAATGGCAAGAGATGGAAAATTAGAACCAATAATTGGAAGAAAAGATGAAATAGAAAGAGTAATACAAATACTAACAAGAAAAACAAAAAACAATCCATGCTTGATAGGAGAATCAGGTGTTGGTAAAACAGCCATAGCAGAGGGACTTGCAAGTAAAATTGTAGCTGGAGAGGTGCCTCAAATGCTAAAAGACAAAAGAATAGTAAATATAGATATATCAAGCATGGTTGCTGGCTCTAAGTATAGAGGAGACTTCGAAGATAGGATAAAAAAAGCATTAGCAGAAGTAAAAAAAGCAGGCGACATTATTCTTTTTATAGACGAGATACATACAATCGTTGGGGCAGGCTCAGCAGAAGGCGCAATTGATGCAGCAAATATTTTAAAACCAATTTTGGCAAGAGGAGAAATAAGCCTAATTGGTGCAACAACAATTGATGAATACAGGAAATATATAGAAAAAGACTCTGCATTAGAAAGAAGATTTAGCCCTGTAATGATAGAAGAACCAAGCATACAAAGCACAATAGAAATTTTACAGGGAATAAGAGATAAATATGAAGCACATCATAACGTTAGAATAACAGACGAAGCAATAAGTGCAGCTGTAAGCCTATCAGTAAGATATATTACAGATAGATTTTTACCAGATAAGGCAATAGATGTAATAGACGAAGCCGCATCAAATGCTAGGATGATAAAATATACAAGACCAGAAAAATTAAAAAAACTTGAAAAACAACTCGAGGAAGTAGTAAAAGAAAAAGAAGATGCGATTTTTACACAAGAATTTGAAAAAGCAGCAGAACTTAGAGACAAAGAACAAAAGCAAAAAGCAAAGTTAGAAAAAGAAAAAGAAAAATGGAACGACGAAAATGTTAAATCAGTAACTGTTATAAACGAAGATAATATTGCAGAAGTAATTTCAAAATGGACAAATATTCCAGTGAAAAAAATTACACAAGACGAAAATGAAAAACTAAAAAACTTAGAACAAGAATTGCATAAAAGAGTAGTTGGACAAAATGAAGCAATAGAAGCTGTCTCAAGGTCAATAAGAAGGGGAAGAGTCCGGAGTAAAAGATCCAAATCGTCCAATAGGTTCATTTTTATTCTTAGGACCGACAGGAGTTGGCAAAACAGAAACATCAAAAGCATTAGCAGAAGTTCTCTTTGGAACTGAAGATGCAATAATAAGAGTCGATATGTCAGAATATATGGAAGGACACTCTACAGCAAAACTAATTGGTTCACCTCCTGGATATGTAGGATATGAAGAAGGTGGATATCTTACAAAAAAAGTAAAGCAAAAGCCATATTCAATTGTACTTTTCGACGAAATTGAAAAAGCACATCCAGACGTAATGAATATGTTACTGCAAATATTAGAAGATGGTAGACTTACAGATAACACAGGAAGAGTTATAAATTTTAAAAATACAGTAATTATTATGACATCAAATGTTGGGGCAAAACTTATCACAGATAGTAAAATATTGGGATTTTCTGGAACAGAAAAACGGTGCTGAAAAGGAAAAAATTGATTACGAAAATACGAAAAAAGATATAATGCAAGAACTAAAAAAGGAATTTAAACCTGAATTTTTAAATCGTATTGACGAAATAATTGTTTTTCATAAATTAGAAGAAGAAGACATGAAGAAAATAGCAAGCCTAATGCTCGAAAATGTTACAAAAAGATTGGAAAAACAAGGCATTTTAATTGATATAGACGAGAGCGTAAAAGATTATGTAATAAAACAAGGAATAGACAAAAACTATGGTGCAAGACCATTGAGACGTGTTATACAAAACACAGTAGAAGACAATATAACAGATAGCATTTTAGATGGAACATTAATAAGAAATGTCAGAAAAACAATGATTGTAAATGGTGAAAAAATAGAATTTAAGTAAATTTACGACTTTTTGCAAGGAGAAAAATAAGCACAATCTGTACTCATAGTTAGCGTTTTTGCAAATATATTTTCATAATTGCATTTGCCATCTTTTTGATAAATACAATCAGCTGAGCAATTTATATTAGTCAAAAATATCACCTCACAATTATATATTATTACTTATGTAATAAAGAATATTCATAAAATTAACAAAAACACTTGTAATTTAAAAGAATTTGTAGTATACTATTAAATAGTCGGTTTAAAAAACAAAATTGGAGGTGCAGTTTAAAATGGCAAAGTGTGCAATATGTGATAAATCTATAAGTTATGGAAATAAACTAAGTATAGCTCGTTCACACGTTAGTAAGAGAAGTACAAGAACTTGGAAACCAAACTTACAAAGCGTAAAAGTTATGGAAAATGGTCAAGTAAAGAAAATAAAAGTATGTACTAAATGTTTACGTTCAGGAAAAGTTGAAAGAGTATAAAAATTTAAAGATTAAAAAAGAGTAGATATAAAAAATCTACTCTTTTGTTTTGTATGACTTTATGTATTAGTCTTTTATACCAAAAATAAATTTTACAAAACCTCGCAAAAATTTTGGGACTTTTTTTACTACTATTGTCATATAAAAACCTCCATATCATTTAACAAGATAGCCAAACCAGGCCGACAATAATTATGATTACGCCAATGATAAATAGCCAGCCACATAATGGAAGTAATAGTACAAAAAGCATTCCGAGACCAAAACCTATCATACAAACTGCAAATGTTTTTCTTAGAATCTTAAACATAATACTTTACCTCCTACATAATTATTATATTAACTATACATAAAAAGTGTGAAAGACAATTGAAAAATAACAAAAAGTGATGTATAATAAAACTATTATGAAGGAAATAGTTGAAATATTAAGAAAAAAATATCCAGATGCAAAATGTAGTTTAGACTTTGAAACACCGTTTGAAATGGTCGTCGCTGTAATGCTTTCAGCGCAATGCACAGATGAAAGAGTAAATAAAACAACACCAAGCATTTTTGCTAAATATAAAACACCAGAAGACTTTGCTAAAATAGAAATAGAAAAATTAGAAACTTTGATTCACCCATGCGGTTTCTATAGAAATAAAGCCAAAAATATAAAACAATGTGCAAAAACCATTATAGAAAAATACAATCGGAGAAGTACCAAAAACGATGGAAGAACTAATGAAACTTCCAGGAGTCGGAAGAAAAAGTGCGAACGTGATAATGCTAGAAGTATTTGGAGAAGCAAAGGGAATTGCAGTTGATACACATTGCAAAAGAATTGCAAATAAACTTCGGGCTTAGCAAAGAAAAAGAACCTGAAAAAATTGAACAAGACCTACTTAAAATTTTCGACGAAGAAGACTATAAAGATATAAACCATTTATTTATATGGCATGGCAGAAATACCTGCACGGCAAGAAATCCAAAATGTGAAGAATGTGTCATAAATAAAATGTGCAAAGAATATTTAAAAAAGCTTTAGGTAATAATAAATCAAAAAAGGAGAATTTGATTTATGTTTAAACCTAAAGCTATTTATTTTGAGAAAGATATAGAAAATTATCAACTTGGAAAAGAATTAATGGAAAAATATAACGATGTGCCAAAAATAGAAATAGAAAATCATAATGCAATAGACGAAATGAGGAAAAAAGAAAATAAAGAATTTGTAAACATGAAAAGAAATTTAATAATAGGAGTTAGAAAAACTCATAAATTTGTAGAAAACCATAAAGTATCAGACTATCTTGTTCCATACACATCTTCAGGTTGCACAGCCTCTTGTATGTACTGTTATTTAGTATGTAATTATAATAAATGTGCATATTTAAGATTATTTGTAAACAGAGAGAATATGTTAGACAAAATAATAAAAACTGCCGAAAAATCCGAAAAAGACTTGACGTTTGAAATAGGAAGTAATAGTGATTTGATTTTAGAAAATACAATAACTAATAACTTAGTATGGACAATAGAAAACTTTAAAAACACTAAAAAAGGCAAATTAACATTTCCAACAAAATTTGATATGGTAGATGATATATTAAATCTTCGGACATAATGGAAAAATAATAGTTAGAATGAGCGTAAATCCTGAAGAAATTATTAATAATGTTGAATTTGGAACCTCAAGATTAAAAGGAAGAATAGAGGCAATAAATAAGCTAAAAGAAGCGGACTATGAAATAGGAATATTAATAGCACCTGTTATTTTTGTAGACAATTGGAAAAATCTGTATTTGGAACTTATAAAAAGATTGAAAGACGAATTGTCAGAAAAAGTAAAAAAAGATGTATTTTTTGAAATAATATTTATGACATATAGTTATGTTCATACAAAAATAAATGAAGAAGCCTTCCCTCATGCTATAAATTTATATAATAAAGAAATAATGACAGGTAGGGGAAAAGGAAAATATTGGTATAAAGAAGAAATGAGAAAAGAAGGAGAAATATTTTTTAGAGAACAATTAAAAAAATATTTTCCTAATAACGAAATATTGTATATAGTGTAGAAAAAAATGGAAAAATGTGATATAATAACAAACATTAATAAAAATATGGTAGCTTGGGAGGAAACGAAAAACAAATATGTACGAAGAAATATACGCATCACCAATAGGAAAAATAAAAATTTGTGCTGAGGACGAATATATAACAAAAATAAATTTTTATAAAACATCGAAAATAGAAGAGTTTATAAAGAATACAGAAGCCCCTATAACTCCTAAACAAGTTGAAATAAACGCAGTCAATAACTGTAAAAAACAATTAGAAGAATACTTTAAACAAAAAAGAAAATCTTTTGACATAAAATATAAGCTAAAAGGAACAGAATTCCAATGCAGAGTATGGGAAGAACTTACAAAAATACCTTATGGAGAAACCGTAACATATAAAGATATAGCAATAAGAATTGGAAAAGAGACAGCAGTAAGAGCAGTTGCAAATATGATAGGAAAAAATTGCATAGGAATAGTTGTTCCATGCCATAGAGTCATAGGAACAAATGGAAAGCTTACTGGATTTTCAGCTAAAACAGATGAAAAAACAGGATTAGAGTTAAAACAAGAATTATTAAACTTAGAAGGTAATCATAATTGGAGAATATAATATCGGTATAAAAAAGTAATAATTTGGCAAAATCAAGTTTATTGCCAAGTAATATTTATTATTGACAAAAAAAATATATATTATATAATATAAATTGTAATACTGTAAAACTAAGCTAACAAAGGGGAAAAAAATGGGAGAATTGGTTAGTGTAATAATACCAATATATAATGTAGAAGAATATCTTGAAGAATGTATTAGTAGTGTATGCAATCAAACTTATAAAAATATAGAAATTATATTAGTTAATGATGGTTCGACTGATAGTTCTAAAAATATTTGCGAAAAATGGGAATTAAAGGACAATAGAATAATTGTTATAAATAAAGATAATGGAGGATTATCTTCAGCAAGAAATGTTGGAATAAAGCAAAGTAAGGGAAGTTATATTACTTTTATAGATAGTGATGATTATGTAGAAGAAACATTTATCGAAGAAATGCTACAACAAATAAAAAAAGAAAACTCAGACATTGCAATTTGTAACAGATATTATCATTATGAAAATAAAAAAAATTATTTAAAGTATAAAGATGATAATACTAGAACCGTTATGAATAGAAAAGAAAGCATAGTATCATTACTAAAATTAGAAAAATTTGATATGTCAGCATGGGCAAAATTATATAAAATAGAATTATTTAAAGATATAATTTTTCCAGAAGGAAAATTATGCGAAGATTATTATATAATGTACAAACTGTTTGATTTATGTAATAGTGTAGTTTATTTTTCTAAACCATTATATTATTATAGGCAAAGACGTCAAAGTATTACTAAAACAAAAGGATTAAAAATGGATTTTATATATGCTGCTAAGGAACAAATGGAATACATAGAAAATAAATATCCAGATTTACAAGAACTTGCAAGATCAAGATATATATTATCTCATTTAACTGTTTATAGCTTAAATTACTATAATGGAGGAAAATTGACACCAGAAGAAAAGCAGTATTTTCAAAATACAGTAAAAAGTAATATAAAATACATAAAAAATGCTGAACTTATAAAGAAAATACAAGCATATCTATTTGTTAGTAATAAGTTTATTTATAATCAATTTTATAGAATTTATAAATTTATAAAAAAATAGGAGATTGATATTTTGAGAAAGGACAAGTTACATAATTTATTAAGATATATTTATAGAAGCATAATTAATACTAGAAATGTTTTTTTAGGATACCTGTTTAGAATAATTCCTATAGATAATAATAAAGTAGTTATTACAAATTTTTGGGGAAGAGGCTATACTGATAATCCAAAATATGTAGCAGATTATCTTTTAAAAAATTATAAAGATGTAAAGATAGTTTGGCTAGTAAAAAATGAAAATGAAAAAAAGTTAATGCCTGAAGAAATAAAAATAGTAAAATATGGTTCTGTAAGTTCTTTATTAGAATATGCTACTTCTAAAGTATGGGTAGATAATTCGAGAAAAGAGTGGTATATAAAAAAAAGAAAAAATCAATATTATATTCAATTATGGCATGGTAGTATTGGGTTAAAGAAAATAGAAAGGGATGCAATAGATACATTAGATCCGATATATAAAAAAATAGCTATAAATGATTCAAAAATGATAGATTATGCTATATCAAATAGCACACATTGTACAAAAATGTTTAAAGAACATTTTTGGTATGATGGAGAAGTTTTAGAATTCGGAAATCCAAGAAATGATATATTCTTTTCTACAAATAAAGAAGAATTAAAAAAGGAATACTATAAAAAATATAATTTACCAGAGGATGCTAGAATTATATTATATACACCAACTTTTAGAAAAGATAAACAATTTAATTATTTTTCTTTTGATATTGAAAAGCTATTAAAAATGATGGATGGAAATTATTATTTCTTTTCTAAATTACATCCAAATGTATGCATAAAAGAAATTTCAAATAATCCTAAAATAATTAATATTCCTTCTTATGAAGATGTAGATAAGTTGCTATTTATAGCAGATATAATAATATCAGATTATTCAAGTATAATATTTGATTATTTATTTATGAATGATGCTATTTATTTATATGCACCAGATTATGAAGAATATATAAAAGAAAGAGGTTTTTATTTTGACTATAAAAAATTGCCATTTTCTATATCTTATGATGGCAATAGTTTAATAAATAATATAGTAAATGGAGAATATAAAAAATATAAAGAAGAGTTAGATAAATTTTTAAAAGAGCTAAACATAATAGATAATGGCACTGCTTCAGAAAAGGTTTGTAACTTAATATATGAACTCATAAATAGGAGATGACAAATAATGAATACTGAATTTATTAACAAAGTAAAAAGAAAATACAAGGAAAATAAAAAACTTTTTTTTATAGAATGTTATATACAATTAAAAAGAAGAATTAAATATTTGAATATTTCTAATGAAAATATGAGAGAATTAGTTTCTAGAGAAGATACATATAAATTTGCAAAAAGAAAATTTAAGAAATATTTAGTGAAAAGAGCTGATTATCTAGAACGCAAAAATAATTATCAATTTTCTAATAAATTATGGATTTGTTGGTTACAAGGAATAGAAGGTGCACCAGAATTGGTAAAAACTTGTATTAACTCTGTAAAAAAGGCATATCCTGAAAAAGAAATTATAATTATAACAGAAGATAATTTAAAAGATTACATTGAATTACCAGATTATATTTTAGAAAAAAGAAAAAAAGGAGTAATTTCTAATGCACATTTTTCAGACATAATAAGACTAGCTTTATTAGTAAAACATGGAGGCTTATGGTGTGATGCTTCAGTTTTAATAACAGGAGATATAACATATTTCAATGAAAAAACTCCTCTTTTTGCGTTTAAAGACATCATGCTTATGAGGAATCAAAATAAAGCAATTAGTTGTTCAAGTTGGTTTATATATTCATGCAAAAATAATAATATACTAACACTAGCATTAGAATTGATTTTAGAATATTGGAAGAAGTATAATTATACAAGACATTATTTTCTAATGCATATCTTATTTACGTTAGCAACGGAAGTATATGCTGATGAGTGGAAAGAAGTACCAACAGTATCTAATGTACCACCACACATTTTGCAATATGAATTTGACTATAAATATTCATCTGAAAGAATAGAAGAGATTAAAAAATGTCTCCTATTCATAAATTGAACAGAAGAGTAGTCTCAAAAGATAAAGATTCAATATATTATCATTTAATAGAAGGGAATTTTTAGATGATTAAAAAATTTATAAAATATATTCATAATGCACTAATTTGGGGATATAAAGGAAATTCAAAATCATACATAAAACATCTAAGAAAAAATGGAGTTTCTATAGGTGAAAATGTTACTTTTTATGAACCATATACTAATTACATAGATACACAAAAAGGATTTTTAGTTGAAATAGGAAATAATGTAGAAATTACCAGAGGTTGTATTATTTTAACTCATGATTATTCTTGGAGTGTTTTAAAACAATTGCAAGGTGAAATAATAGGGAGTAGAGGAAAAGTAAAAATAGGAAATAATGTATTTATAGGATTTAACACTATAATTATGAAGGGAGTTACAATAGGAAACAATGTAATAATAGGTGCAGGTAGCATTGTAACAAAAAATATTGAGGATAATTCAGTTGTATGTGGAAACCCCGCAAGAAAAATCTGTACAGTAGAAGAATTTTATAATAAAAGAAAAAAGAAATATCTCGATGAAGCTGTAGAAATGTTTAATCAATATTATGAAAAGTATAATAAAATCCCTGAGAAAAATATTTTTGATGAATTTTTTTGGCTATTTGAAGAACGAAAAGAAAAGCAAGATACAAAAGAATTTGAATATAAAATGAAATTAACAGGTAATGAAAAAGCAACTATAGATAGATTTACAAAATCTAAACCACAATTTAATGGTTTTGAAGAATTTTGCCAATATTGTTTGAAAAATGAGCTTAATGAAAAGGAAAATGGAAATGAAAAATAAGATAAATGAATTTATATCCAATATAAATAAAAATAACATAATACATTTTATATTATTTATATCTTTTGCTTTTGTATATTTATATACATTGATACAATATGGAATGGGACATAACATTTCGAGAATAAGATATTATTTTTTAGTAGTTAACATTGTAGTTAGCTTTATAAGTTTATTGTATAGAAAAGTAAAAGCTAAAGATAAACAATTTATAGCAAAAGAAATGATAGGAATACCAATAGTATGTATCCTATTCTATATTTTTTCAATAATTAGAGCCATTCAGGCAAACCATGCTTTGGATCCAAGATGTTATGTACAAATATGTTTAATATTGCTACCAGCAATATATGCTTTTATTTTAATAAATATTTTTTCTAAAGATGAAATAAAAAGTTTATTTGAATTAACAGTAATAATATGTATAATAATGTATTTCTGTGAAGAAAGGCATACTATTTTAGAATTCTTTAAAATTAGCAATTGGATGCAAATAAATTTATTAAAGTCAAATAGTTTTACAGAAAGTAGTTTTTGCTCTGATTTATTTTTATATTCATATATGTTCTTTGTATTTTTCAAAGATAAATTTAGCAAAGAAGAGCAAAAAACGTTAAAAATTTTTGAAATTATAAGTTTAGTATTTACAGTATTATGTTTTAAGAGATTAGCACTTTTAACTGTCGCATTAGTATTTATATATGATAAAATAAAATATAAGAAAAATGGAAAATTTAGAATAGAAACAATTGCAAATAACTTTACCAAAACAAGTGTCTATTCTAGAATAAAAACAAGTCATCTCTATGCAAAAATAGAAGGAAAAGGCATATTAAGTAAAATAAAAGAAAATAGAAGAATAGTAATAAGTTTTCTAATAGCCTTGGTATTTGTGATTTTAACTGTATTATATACAAAAATAATGCAAGGAGAACTATTTAAAGGGCTTGATATATATAAATTTTCTACAGGAAGAAACTTTATTTTATCATTATGGAAAGATAAAGGATATGTATCGTATGGCTACGGAAGTTCACTTAATATTATAAATAGATATTTAGAAATGGACTTTATCGAAATATACTTAGAACTTAATATATTGTGCCTATTTGCATTTTGCTTTGTATATGCATATATAGGAGGAGCAAATTTATTTTCTAATGTTATTGTATTGTGTGTTTTAACAAATATGTTAACAGCTTCTAGTCTACCTCACTTTTTTGGTACGTTTATAATATTTTTATTGCTAAATGCTATGGATAAATATGAACTAGATAAAAAAGGAGAAAGTAGCAATGACAGATGTGATAATTCCGATTTACAATACACCAATAAATGAATTAGCAAGATGCTTCAATAGTATAAAGGAACCGGCTTATAAGGAATATAATGATTTACTAATAAATGATGGAAGTAAAAAAGAATTTGTATCTAGCGAAAGGAAAGTGGCAAAAAATGGAAGATAATAGTAAACAAAGAAAAATAGGAGTTATATTGTCATATATATCTATTATAGCGAGTTCTTTAGTACAACTACTATATACTCCTATTCTTATATCTAGTTTAGGACAAAGTGAATATGGACTTTATTCTTTAATAGCATCTGTAATAGGATATTTGACAGTACTAGATTTAGGATTTGGTAATGCAATAATAGTTTATACATCAAAATATAGAGCTAAAAATGAAAAAGATAAAGAAGAAAAGCTTTTAGGAATGTTTAAAGTTGTTTTTTCAATAATTGCTGTTATTGCTACTATAATAGGAATTATATTATTCTTTAATGTAGATAATTTATGGGGCAATACAATGAGCCCTGAGGAATTAGGAAAAGCAAAAATTATGATGCTGATATTAACTTTTAATTTGGCAATTACATTTAAGTTTAATATTTTCCAATCTATATTAACAGCGTATGAAAAATTTATATTTATAAAAATTATGTCTATAGTAAACACACTTTTAAAGCCAATGCTTATGTTACCATTATTATTTTTAGGAGCAAAGTCAGTAACTTTAGTAGTAGTTATAACAATAGTAAATATGGTAGTATTATTTTCAAATTACTATTTCTGTAAGAAAAAATTACATATAACTTTGAAATTTAAAGGATTTGACAGTGCAATATTCAAGACAATTCTTGCTTATTCTATTTATATATTTTTAAGTGTCATTACTGATAAAGTAAATTGGAGCTTAGATGAATTTATATTAGGAACAAAGTCAGGAACTGTAGAAGTGGCAATATATGCTGCAGCTGCTGTATTAAATCAGTTATTTATTAGTTTGTCAGTTGCTGTTTGCGGAGTATTTTTACCCAAAATTTCTGCAATGATAGCAAATGGCGTAGACAGTAATGGACTTACAAATGAATTTATTAGAGTTGGAAGGGTTCAATTTTATATAATATTTCTTATGTGCTCAGGATTAGTTATTTTAGGGAAAAACTTTATGAATATATGGATTGGAGAAGAGTTCGCAAAATCGTACTATGTTGCAATTATTCTAATAATTCCTTTAGCAATAAGTCTTATTCAAAATTTAGGGCTAAGCATTATACAAGCAATGAATAAATTTAAATTTAAAGCTATAGCATCTAGCATAACCGCAATTTTTAATGTAATAATAAGTATATTACTAGTTGATAAATATGGTGCTATAGGATGTGCAATTGGAACAGCTATATCATTAATTGTAGTTAATATAATAGTAATGAATATTTATTATTATAAAGCTATAAAAATAGATGTTATTAAATTTTGGATCGAAATATTTAAGATTGCGATTCCATTGGTAGTTCCTATAGTTCTAATAATAATTATCATGCAAATTACGGCACTTAGTGGTATAAAAGCATTTATTTTATATGGAATTATATATGTTACTATGTATTCAATTATTTCATATTTTTGTTGTATGAATCAATATGAAAAAGGATATGTACATATTTTATTATCAAAAATAATAAAGAAAAAAGAAAAAAATGAGATAAGAGAAACATAAAATCAAAAATCCAGTGAGAAATCGCTGGAATTTTTGTTAAAAACACAAATAATTGACAAAATGCGCTTAAGATAATATAATATAAGATATTTGTAATATAAGAAAGGAAAATTTACAATGGAAAATAAAATGAAATACGATGTAAATATAGACTTAGCAAATGAAACAAAAAAAGCAATGGCAGATGCACTTGAAACAAATAATCAAAGAGTATTAAATAAAATTGGAGCATTTTCTTCATTATATGATATAAAATTTGAAGAATACAAAAATCCAGTATTAGTATTAAAAACAGAAGAACCAGGTTCAAAACAGCTAATTGCAGCACAATATGATAAACTAGAAAACGTATCTTATGATATGATAAATCATTTAATAAACGATTGTATAGTAATGGGAGCAAAACCTTTAACAGTACAAGATGCAATAATTTGTGGCAAAATGGAAAAAGAAGCAATAAATAAAATTGTACATGCAATATCTGATGCTTGTAAAAAACAAGGATGTGTCTTAACAGGTGGAGAAACATCAGAACAGCCAGGCGTTTTACAAGAAGGAACATATATATTAACATCAAGCATTGTAGGAATTGTAGATAAAGACCAAATAATAGACGGAACAAAAATTAAAGAAGGAGACGTTGTAATATCTTTAGAATCAAGCGGAATACATACAAACGGGTATACATTAGTTAGAAAAATAATGAAAGAATATCCAGAAGTATTAGAAAAAAATGTAAATGGAAAAACATTTATAGAAGCTATACTTGAGCCGCATAGATGTTATTATACTGCAATAAAAGATTTATTTAATAGGAATATTATTACAGGACTTGCACATATTACTGGTGGGGGCATTTGTGAAAATCTAAATAGAATTTTGCCAGAAAATGTAAATGCAAAAATAGACGCATCAAAATATCAAATATTAGACATATTCAAGTTAATAAAACAAATAGGAAATGTAGACGAAAAAGAAATGTTACGTACATTTAACCTAGGTGTTGGATTAACCGTAGTTGCAAAAAGAGAGGCAGAAAAAGAAATCATAGAACATGTCAAATCATTTGGCATAAATGCTTATATAATTGGAGAAATTGTAAAAGGAGAAAAACAAGTAACAGTAGAAGGAAAATTCAATTGGAATATGTAAAAATCAAATAAAACATCTGCTCTAAGTAAACATAAAGAAAGGATAATAAAAAATATGGTTAATGATGAGCAGAAAAAATAAAGAGTGTAAGACAAATTATAATAAATGTCTTGCACTTTTTGTCGCTTTATGATATATTAAAAATATCTTACTTACGGACAGACAAATTTTAAGTCAAAATTGGTAAAAAGAGTAGGCATTAATTGTCATTAATATACAGTTTATGTAAATAGGTGATTATAATGATAGGTGGAGAAAATACCAATATTAATATGAATGTAAATATGCAAGAAAATAATAATGTGAATATATATAATGTATTAAAAAGAGGAGTAGATATTATAGCTGCAATCCTAGGGATAATACTATTATGCCCAATTGTGGTAGTTGTGTTCATTGCAAACAAAATTGAGGGAGACGATGGACCAATATTTTTCATGCAAAAAAGAATAGGACAAGATGGAAAACTATTTAGATTATATAAATTTAGAACAATGGTAGTAAATGCAGACAAAATCTTAATGAAAAAGCTAAAAAATGATAAGGCATTTAGAGAAAAATATCTTAGCTATAGAAAAGTTGAAAACGACGATAGAATAACAAAAATTGGAAATATTTTAAGAAAAACAAGCTTAGACGAATTTCCACAATTTATAAATGTGTTAAAAGGAGATATGAGCATAGTTGGACCTAGACCATATTTACCTAGAGAAAAAAAGGATATGGGAGAATATTATAAATATATAATAAAATGTAAACCAGGAATAACAGGCCTTTGGCAAGTATCTGGAAGAAACAAAAACACATTTAACCAAAGACTACAACTGGATTTACAATATTATAACAATAGAAGTTTACTATATGACATAAAAATTTT
>CANRAW010000019.1 GCA_947628715.1 uncultured Clostridia bacterium | reverse complement strand
TTAGGAATAAAGACATCTGTATCAGGAAGATTAGCTGGAGCTGATATGGCAAGAACAGAATTTTATAAAGAAGGTACAATACCACTTCAAACTTTAAGAGCTGATATAGATTATGGATTCTATGAAGCAGATACAACTTATGGAAAAATAGGTGTTAAAGTTTGGATATATAAAGGAGAAGTTCTTCCTGCTAAAAAAAATAAAACAGAAGGGGGAGAAAAATAATGCCATTAATGCCAAAAAGAACAAAATATAGAAAAATGCAAAAAGGTAGAAATAGAGGAAAAGCAACAAGAGGAACAAAGGTTACTGATGGAGAATACGGCTTACAAGCAACAGGCTCAGCTTTAATAAAATCAAATCAAATAGAAGCTGCACGTATTGCCTTAACTCGTTATATAAAAAGAGGTGGCCAAGTTTGGATAAAAATATTCCCAGACAAACCTATAACAAAGAAACCAGCTGAAACTCGTATGGGTAAAGGTAAAGGAGCTCCAGAATATTGGGTAGCTAGAGTAAAACCAGGTAGAGTTATGTTTGAGATAGAAGGTGTTACAGAAGACGTTGCTAAAGAAGCATTAAGACTTGCTGCAAATAAACTACCTGTTAAATCAAAATTCGTAGCAAGAGAAAGTGGTGATAATGATGAAGATTAATAAAATAACTGAAATGTCTTCACCAGAACTTGAAAAAGAATTAGGTGAATTAAAAACAGAATTATTTAAACTAAGATTCAGTCTAGCAACAAACGGATTAGATAATCCTATGAGAATTAAAGAAGTAAAGAAAGATATTGCTAGAATTAACACAGTTTTAAGACAAAGAGAATTAGCAAACAAATAAATTTAAGACACTATTTATAAAAGGAAGGAGAAGCTAAATGGAAAGAAATCTTCGCAAAGTTATGATTGGTACAGTTACATCTGACAAAATGGACAAAACAGTAGTAGTATCAGTTGAAACAAGTGTTAGACATAGTACTTATAAAAAGACTATGAAAAGAACATATAAACTAAAAGCTCATGACGAAAAAAATGAATGCAGTGTTGGTGATAGAGTAAAAGTAATGGAAACAAGACCTTTATCTAAACAAAAAAGATGGAGAGTTGTTGAAATACTTGAAAAAGCAGAAAAATAAATTAGCGGTTATATTATATAAAATCAAATCAAAAACAAAGCAAATAACCAAAAAGACTTGGCTTGTGCCAACTGAAAAAAGATTATTTGACCAAATGCTTTATAAAAGCAGTATTAACAAAAAAGTTTTTCATTTGATTTATAAAGGAGGGAAAAAAGAGAAGATGGTTCAACAACAAAGTATATTAAAAGTAGCAGACAATACTGGTGCAAAAGAAATAATGTGCATTAGATGTCTAGGTGGATCATATAGAAGATATGCCAATATTGGTGATGTAATAGTTGCTTCTGTTAAAGATGCTACACCAGGAGGCGTTGTAAAAAAAGGTGACGTAGTAAAAGCTGTTGTAGTTAGAAGTAAAAAAGGTGTTAGACGTGCAGATGGTTCATATATAAAATTTGACGAAAACGCAGCCGTAATTATTCGTGATGATAAAACTCCAAGAGGAACACGTATATTTGGACCAGTTGCAAGAGAGTTAAGAGAGAAAGATTATATGAAAATTTTGTCTCTTGCTCCAGAAGTTCTATAGAACAAGTGAAAAGCTTCGGCTTGCTTTTGACTTGTCCTAGAATTATCCACGATATTAAAATTAAAGAGGTGAAAAAGAATATGAAGATAAAAAAGGGTGATACAGTTTTTGTTTTATCAGGAAATGATAAAGGCAAAAAAGGTGAAGTTCTTGAAGTTATACCAAAAACAGAAAAAGTAATTGTTAAAGGTGTTAATATTAGAAAGAAACATGTAAAGCCTAGAAAACAAGGAGAAGAAGGAGGAATTATACCAGTTGAATGTGCTATACATAGTAGCAAAGTAAATGTGGTATGTCCAAAATGCAATAAACCTGCAAGACTAGGTTATGTTATGGAAAAAAATGAAAAAGTACGTGTTTGTAAAAGATGCGGAAGTAAGTTAAAATAGTCGGTTAGAGGAAAGGAGGATATTAAAACTTTATGGAAAAATTAAGAGAACAATATGAAAAAGAAGTAGTACCAGCATTAATGAAAAAGTTTAATTATAAATCTATTATGCAAGTTCCAAAACTTGATAAAATAGTTATAAATATAGGATTAGGAGATATAAGAGATAATCCAAAATCTTTAGATAATGCAATGAACGATTTAAGCTTAATTACTGGTCAAAAACCTATTATAACAAAAGCAAGAAAATCAATTGCTGCATTTAAAATAAGAGAGGGTGCAAACGTAGGTTGCAAAGTTACATTAAGAAAAGAAAAAATGTATGAATTTGCATATAAACTATTCAATGTTGCATTACCAAGAGTAAGAGACTTCAGAGGAGTTTCAGATACTTCTTTTGATGGAAAAGGTAATTATTCAATGGGAGTTAAAGAACAATTAATCTTCCCAGAAATTGAATATGATAAGATAGATAAATTAAGAGGTATGGATATAATATTTGTTACAACTGCTGAAACAGACGAAGAAGCACGTGAATTACTTACTCTTTTAGGTATGCCTTTTAAAAACTAAGAGAAATAAAAATACCTTAGATATTAAAGAATTATAAGGAGAGGAGTCAAATATGGCAAAAAAATCAATGATAATAAAACAACAAAAGCCACAAAAATACAAAACTAGAGAATATAATAGATGTAAATTATGTGGTAGACCACATGCCTATATTAGAAAATATGGAATTTGCCGTGTATGCTTTAGAGAATTAGCACATAAGGGCGAAATTCCAGGAGTTAAGAAGGCTAGCTGGTAAAATTTTGAATATAAATAATTTATAGAAATTCGAAGTTTTCATTTGATTTAAAGAAGGGAGGAAAAAAATGAATACAACAGATCCAATAGCTGATATGTTAACAAGAATAAGAAATGCCAATAGTAGCAAACATAAAACAGTTGATATACCTGCATCAAAAATGAAAGTTGCTATTGCTGATATATTATTTAAAGAAGGATATATAAAATCATTTGAAGAAATATCAAATGATGCACAAGGAACTATTAGAGTTGCTTTAAAATATGACGAAAAAGGAAATAGGGTTATAGATGGAATAAAGAGAATAAGTAAACCAGGACTTAGAGTATATGCTTCTAAAGAAGAATTACCTAAGGTTTTAAATGGTTTAGGAATAGCTATAGTATCTACTTCTAAAGGAATTATGACAGATAAAGAAGCAAGACAAATAGGACTTGGAGGAGAAGTTCTAGCTTACGTTTGGTAGTTAGATGCAAAATTTAATAAGAAAATAAAGAGGTGAAATAAAATGTCAAGAATAGGAAATAGTCCTATAGTAATACCAGAAGGTGTTGAAGTTAAAGTTGATGGAAATCACGTTACAGTTAAAGGTCCAAAAGGAACTTTAGAAAGAGAAGTAAATCCTAATATTTCTGTTTCAGTTGAAGAAGGTAAAGTTATCGTAAAAAGACCTAATGATGAAGCAGATGTAAAAAGTTTACATGGATTAACAAGAACTTTAATAAACAATATGGTAATGGGCGTTAAGGAAGAATTTAAGAAGGAATTAGAAATTAATGGTGTAGGTTACAGAGTACAAAAACAAGGTAATGACTTAAATCTTACATTAGGTTATTCACACCCTGTAATTTATAAAGCACCAAATGGAATTTCATTTGATGTACCAAATCCAAACTCAATAATAATAAAGGGTATAGATAAAGAATTAGTTGGTCAAACAGCAGCAGAAATAAGAACAAAAAGACCACCAGAAGTTTATCGTGGTAAAGGTATTAAATATACTTACGAAGTTATTAGACGTAAAGAGGGTAAGACAGGCAAAAAATAATCTAAATTGAATAAAAAGCTTCGTATTACGTCGTTAAATTTGTAAAGAAAATCCTCGATGTGCAAAAAGCACACCTCCGGTGTTTCTTCACAAATTTGCCTAGTACTACTCGCTTTTAATTCAATTTAAAGGAAAATGAGAAATAAAAAAGAAAGGAGACTTTAGAAAGTAATGGTTTCAAATACTAATAGAAAACTTGAAAGAGAAAGAAGACATATTCGTGTACGTAATAAAATATCTGGAACAGCAGAACGTCCTAGACTATGTGTATATAGAAGCAATACAAATCTTTATGTACAAGTAATTGATGATGTTTCAGGAAAAACTCTAGTATCAGCTTCTACTTTAGATAAAGAGATAAAAACAAAGCACGCTAATTGTGAAGCTGCAAAAGAAGTTGGAGCTTTAATTGCAAAAAGAGCAATTGAAAAGAAAATAAAAGAAGTAGTTTTTGATAGAGGCGGATATATATATCATGGTGTTGTAAAAGAACTTGCAGAATCAGCACGTGCTGGAGGATTAGAGTTCTAAAATTAATAATTAAGTAGAAGAAGGAGGAAATCTCGTAAATGGAAGAAAATAATACACTAGAATTAAAAGAGAAAGTAGTAGCCATTAGTAGAGTTGCAAAAGTTGTAAAAGGTGGTAGAACTTTCAGATTTAGTGCAGTAGTAGTTGTAGGAGACGAAAATGGACATATTGGTATAGGTAATGGTAAAGCAGCTGAAGTACCAGATGCTATAAAAAAAGCAATTCAAGATGCTAAGAAGAGTCTAGTAGAAGTACCAATAGTAGAAACTACTATTCCACATGAATTTGTTGGAGAATTTGGAAGTGCAAAAGTTATGCTTAAACCTGCTGCAAAAGGTACAGGAGTTATTGCAGGTGGTAGCGTTAGACCAGTATTAGAGCTTGCTGGATACAAAGACATAAGAACAAAAGTTATTGGAACAAGCAATCCAAGAAACGTAGTTTATGCTACTATAAATGCTCTAACAAACATGATGACAGTTGAACAAGTTGCTAGAAAAAGAGGTAAAAAAGTCGAAGAAATATTATAAGGAAGGAGTGAAATAAATGAAACTAGGTGAATTAAAACCAGCAGAGAAAAAACAAACTAGAACAAGAGTTGGACGTGGTGTTGGTTCAGGACTTGGTAAAACATCTGGTAGAGGACATAAAGGACAAAAAGCTAGATCAGGTGGAGGAGTAAGACGTGGTTTCGAAGGTGGTCAAACTCCATTATATAGAAGATTGCCAAAGAGAGGATTTACTAACAATCATGCAAAAAAATATGTAGAAGTTACATTGACAATGCTTAATAAATCAGAAGCATCAAAAGTAACAGCTGAAAGCCTAATGAAAGAAGGAATAATAAGCAAAATAGGTGATGGAATAGTAATATTAGGAACAGGTAGTTTAGATAAAAAATTAGAAGTTAGTGCTAGTAGATTTACTAAAACAGCTAAAGAAAAAATCGAAGCTGCCGGAGGAAAGATTGAGGTGGTTTAATTGTTTCAAACAATAAAAAACGCTATAAAAACTCCAGATGTGAGAAAAAGATTATTATATACACTACTACTTATTGTTATATTTAGATTAGGTTCATATATAACAGTACCAGGAGTAAACAGTGTAGCATTAGGAGAAGCTCTAGGTGCATCTAATGGTCTTACAGGATTAATAGACCTAATATCAGGTGGAGCTTTCTCAAGATTTTCATTATTTGCAATGAGTATAAGCCCATATATCACAGCATCAATTGTTATACAATTGTTAGCTATGGTAATACCTGCACTTGAAAGACTTTCAAAAGAAGAAGGAGAGGCAGGTAGAAATAAATTAAACAAATATACAAAGATGTTATCAATAGTTCTTGCTTTAGTAGAAAGTTTAGGATTATATCTATCTTATAGAGGAGCAGGAATATTCGTAGATAATGGTTTCATGACAGGTGCATTAGTTGTTTTATCACTAATGACAGGAACTTCAGTTCTTATGTGGTTAGGTGATCAAATTACAAATAAAGGAATAGGAAACGGAATATCAGTAATAATATTTGTTGGTATCGTATCAGGACTTCCAGCAGGTATAATTACAGTATGGAACATGGTTTTCACAGCATTAAGTGGTTTCTCAACAACTGGTTTAATTACAGCAATTGGAATACTAATTGGTGCAATAATTCTTATTGCTGCAGTTGTATTTGTACAACAAGCTGAAAGAAGAGTACCTGTTCAATATGCTAAAAAAGTAGTTGGAAGAAAAATGTATGGTGGTCAAAACACTCATATACCATTAAAACTTGCAATGGCAGGTGTTTTACCAATTATCTTTGCATCTTCCTTCCTAACATTTCCTGCAATGATAATTTCAATGTTTAATACAAACATTGCATCTCAAACAGGATTTTTAGCAGGACTATACAAATTTTCAATTGCTACATCTTCATCAGGTGTACCAATTGGATATACAATTGCAAATGCTATAGTATATTTAATATTAATCGTTGCATTTACGTTCTTTTATACTTTTGCAACATTTAACCCAGCAGAAGTATCAAATAATATTAAAAAGAACGGTGGATTTATTCCAGGAATAAGAGCTGGAAAACCAACAACAGATTATTTAACAGCAATAGTTTCAAAATTAACATGGTTTGGAGGAATTTACCTTGCAATTATAGCTATCCTACCAATGTTACTTAGATTCACAAGTATAGATATTGCATTTGGTGGTACATCAATATTAATCGTAGTTGGTGTTGCACTAGAAATGGTAGAACAATTAGAGTCACAACTTGTTATGCGTCATTATAAGGGCTTCCTAGAATAAAAAGGGGGCACTATACCAATTCTTGCATGAATTTAACAGGAAAAATATATAGTTATATATAGCGTGAAAGGAGCAATTTATTTATATGATAATAATTATGCTTGGAGCACCAGGTACAGGAAAAGGAACAGTTGCAGAATTACTTGCAAAAGGTTTAAATATTCCTACAGTATCAAGTGGTGATATATTTAGAAAAGCTATACAAGAAAAGACAGAACTTGGAAAACAAGTAGAAGAATATCTTTCAAGAGGAGAATTAGTTCCAGATGAGCTTACAATAAAGGTAATCGAAGCAAGATTACAAGAACCAGACTTAAAAGATGGAGTAATTTTAGATGGTTACCCAAGAACAACAGCTCAAGCTGAAAGATTAGATAAATTCTTAGAAGAAAATGGCAAGAAAATAGCAATGGCAGTTAATCTTGAAACGCCAAAAGAGGAATTAATTGAAAGAATAGTAAATAGAAGAATATGCTCAAATAGTGAGTGCAAAACTATTTTCAATCTTAAATTAAATCCTCCAAAACAAGAAGGAATATGTGATAAATGTGGTGGAAAACTTATTCAAAGAAAAGACGATAATGAAGAAGTTATAAACAACAGATTAGAAACATATTTCAAACAAACAAAGCCAATTATAGATTTCTATGAGAAAAAAGGAATATTATACACATCTGAAGTAAGTGTAAAAATAAACAAAATGGGCAAAGATGTTGCAAATGAAATCTTAAGTAAATTTGGCAAATAGACCTTTTAAAAGATATGTTTTTTTAAGCAAGGTATGAGGAAATAAAATGATAGAAATTAAGTCTAAAAGAGAAATAGAACTAATAAAAGAAGCTTGCAGAATAGTCGCTCTTGTTCATAAAAAGATGGAAGAAATAATTAAACCAGGAATATCAACATACGAATTAGACCAAATTGCAGAAAGCATAATAAGGGAAAATGGTGGTATTCCTGCCCAAAAGGGGTATCCAAGTTACCAAAAGGGAGTTATGGATTTTCCGAGCACAATATGTGCTTCTGTAAATGATGAGGTAATACACGGAATACCTTCTAAAAGGGTACATCTTAAAACAGGTGATATTGTAAGTATAGATTTAGTCGCTCTAAAAAATGGATATCATGGAGATGCGGCAAGAACCTATATAGTAGGTGAAGCAAGCTCTGAAGCAAAAAGATTAGTCGAAGTGACTAGACAAGCATTTTTTGAAGGAATCAAATTTGCAAAACCTGGGTATAGAATAGGTGATATATCACATGCAATAGGAGAATATGTCTCAAAAAATGGATATAGTGTCGTAAAAGAATTTCAAGGACATGGAATCGGACTAAAAATGCACGAAGATCCAGGAATACCAAATTATGGCAAAGAAGGAAGAGGACCAAGGATAGAAAAGGGTATGACACTTGCAATTGAACCCATGGTAATTGCGGGAAAATCAGATATATGTGAACTAGAAGATGGATGGACGATTGTAACTGAGGATGGAAGTCTATCAGCACATTATGAAAATACAATTTTAGTCACAGAAAATGAACCAAAAGTATTGACAATACTTTAAAAATAAGATATAATACATTAGTTAATTATAGGAAAAAATACTATAAAATAAGAGGAGGAACGTAGATTGGCTAGAGAAGATGTTATTGAAGTTGAAGGTACTGTTGTCGAAACATTGCCAAATACAACTTTCAAGGTTGAATTAGAAAACGGGCATCAAGTGCTTGCTCATATCTCTGGAAAACTTAGAATGAATTATATAAAGATTTTACCAGGAGACAAAGTAAAACTTGAACTTTCACCTTATGATTTAAGTCGTGGAAGAATTACATGGAGAGCAAAATAATCAATCTACAAATAAAGTTATAACCATCAAAAACAAGGAGGTTTAAACAATGAAGGTAAGACCATCAGTAAAGAAAATGTGCGAAAAGTGCAAAGTTATTAAAAGAAAAGGTGTTATAAGAGTAATATGTGAAAATCCAAAACACAAACAAAGACAAGGTTAATTTAGATATTAGCACAAATTTAGATGCGGCTGTATTTTACTATTTATAGTAAATATATCGAGATTTGTGTTTATATATATTTTTAGTCTATTCTTTTTTAAACTTAGAAAGAAAGATATAATAATAATTAATGGAGGTGCTAAAAAATGGCTCGTATAGCAGGAGTTGATTTACCTAGAGAAAAAAGAGTTGAAATAGGGCTAACATATATTTATGGAATAGGTGTAGCAAGTTCTAATAAAATTCTTAAAGAAGCTGGAGTTAACCCAGACACTAGAGTAAAAGATTTGACAGACGATGAAGTAAACAATATAAGAAAAATAATCGATGAAACTTATAAAGTAGAGGGAGATCTTAGAAGAGAAGTTGCCCTTAATATAAAAAGATTAACAGAAATCGGTTGTTATAGAGGATTAAGACATAGAAAGAGCTTACCAGTTAGAGGACAAAGAACAAAAACTAATGCACGTACAAGAAAAGGTCCAAGAAAATTAGTAAGCAAAAGTAAGAAAAAATAAGGGAGGTTAATACCAAATGGCTAATAAAAATGTAACAAGAAAAATGCCTAGAAAAAATAGAAAGAACATTGATAAAGGTTCTGCTCATATTCATTCTAGTTTCAATAATACAATAGTTACAATTACAGATGTACAAGGAAACGTTATTTCTTGGGCAAGTGCAGGTGAACTTGGATTTAAAGGTTCAAGAAAAAGTACACCATTTGCTGCTGGTCAAGCTGCTGAAACAGCTGCAAAAGCTGCAATGGAACATGGCTTAAAAAACGTTGAAGTATTTGTAAAAGGACCAGGTTCTGGTCGTGAAGCTGCAATTAGAGCACTTCAAACAGCAGGTTTAGAACTAAGTAGTATTAAGGATGTTACTCCAATACCACATAATGGTTGTAGACCACCAAAAAGAAGAAGAGTATAAAGTTTAGGTAAGAAAGAGGTGTAAAAAATTCATGTCAAGATATAAAGACGAACAATGTCGTATCTGTCGTAGAGAGGGACAAAAGTTATTCTTAAAAGGTGCAAGATGCTACACAGATAAATGTGCAATTTCAAGAAGAAATTATGCTCCAGGTGAGCATGGACAAAAGAAAGCAAAACTTTCAGAATATGGAATTCAGTTAAGAGAAAAACAAAAAACAAAGGCATTCTATGGTGTTAGAGAAAACCAATTTAGAAAATACTTTGAAATGGCAGAAAAAACAAAGGGAATAACAGGTGAAAGATTACTACAAATCTTAGAGAGCAGACTAGACAATGTAGTATATAGATTAGGTTATGGTTCTTCAAGACCACAAGCAAGACAACTTGTTAACCATGGTTTATTTGAAATAAATGGTAAAAAGGTTAGCATACCTTCATACCTAGTTAAACCAGGTGATGTTATAAAAGTTAGAGAAAATAAGCAAGATGCAAAAATTATAAAAATAAATGCAGAAGCAAATGCTTCAAGACCTGTTCCAGCATGGTTAGAAAAAAATGAGAAAGATTTAAGTGGCAAAGTAATTAGACTTGCATCTAGAGAAGATGTAGACATTCCAGTAGAAGAGCATTTGATAGTAGAGCTATACTCTAAATAGTAATATAGAAGTTAGATCATTAGAAATTAGAATTAGATTTATACAAATTCTAAGTTCTAATCTCTATGTTTCTAGCAAATTAGGAGGTAAAAATGATAGAATTTGAAAAGCCAAATATTGAATGTACAAGTATGGATGAACAAAATAACTATGCTAAATTTGTGTATGAACCATTAGAGCGCGGATATGGTGTTACAATTGGAAATTCACTTAGAAGGATACTTCTTTCTTCACTTCCTGGATGTGCAATTACAAGTATTAAGATTGAAGGAGTCGTTCACGAATTTTCAACAGTACCAAATGTAGTTGAGGATGTTTCTGAAATAATCGTAAATTTAAAAGGTGTTAGATTCAAATCATATGACAATGAAGATAAGATTATAAAAATCGATTTCAATGGCGAAGGAGAAGTAACAGCTGGTGATATTATAACAGATGGAACAATAGAAGTATTGAATCCAGAGTTACATATTGCAACAGTTGCAGAAGGTGGACACTTCGTTATGGAAATGACGGTTGAAAAAGGTAGAGGATATAATACAGCTGCAAAGAATAAAAAAGACAATCAAGACATATCAGTTCTACCAATAGATTCAATATTTACTCCAGTAAAAAAAGTTAATTACCAAGTAGAAAATACGAGAGTTGGACAAATGGTAGACTTTGATAAATTAATAATAGAAGTATGGACTGATGGAAGTTTAAAGGCTTATGAGGCTATATCTTTAGCTGCTAAAGTTATAACAGAACATTTAGCACAATTTATAGATTTATCAGAAACTGCTAAGAACACTCAAATAATGGTAGAAAAAGAAGAGTCAAAGACTGCAAGAGTTCTTGAAATGTCAATTGAAGACTTAGAATTAACAGTAAGAAGCTTTAATTGCTTAAAGAGAGCTGGTATTTCTACTGTTCAAGACTTAGCAAATAAAACTGAAGCAGATATGATGAAAGTAAGAAATTTAGGCAAAAAATCATTAGACGAAGTTACAAATAAATTACACTCACTTGGACTTGATTTTGCCCAAGAAGAGTAAACTCAAGCATAGAGTATAAATAAATAATGAATAGGGAGAGTGAACAAAGTGGCAAGAAATAGAAAGTTAGGAAAGACAACTTCACAAAGACTAGCAATGCTTAAAACACAAACTACAGATTTAATCTTAAACGGAAAAATAAAAACAACAGAAGCTAGAGCAAAAGAAGTAAAAGCTATAGCTGATAGTATTATTGCACTTGCAGTAAAAGAAAAAGATAACTATGAGGAAGTTGAAGTTAAAGTTGTACGTGCTAAATTAGATAGTAAAGGTAACAAAGTAACTGAAGTTGCAAAGAGCAAAAATGGTAAAGAATACCTAAAAGTTGTTAAAGAAGAAGTAACTGAAAAAAGACAAAAAGATTTACCTACAAGATTAAATGCAAGAAGAAAAATAATGTCAAAAGTAAATAAAGTAAAAGACAGCGAAGGTAAAAATGTTGATTTACCAGCAAAATTATTCAATGAACTAGCTCCAAAATATGCAGATAGAGTTGGTGGATATACAAGAATAATTAAGATTGGAAAAAGAAGAGGAGATTCAGCTGAAATAGTTTTACTTGAATTATTATAATATAAATAATAAATATAAAAGCCCTTGTTCAATAGAATATGGGTTTTTATTTTGTTTTCTATTGAATTTTTACGAAAATTGTGATATAAAAATATAGGACATATAAGGTAAGGAGGAAAACAAATGGATAATGTAAAAAAAGAAAAAAGAGTAAGAAAACCAATAAACAAAAAGAAATTAGTAACTAATATCGTAATAATTGTAATAGTTTTAGCAATGCTTTTATCAACAGCAGCAACATTAATATTTTACTTAATATAATTCTTTATAAAATTTTTAAATAAGAGAGGAATATATATGGCTAATAATCTTATGAATGGGATGTCTTATAATTTAGTTACAGTGCTAACAACGTATATGCAAGAACTATACCAAAATCCATTTAAGTTAATACTACTAATCGTAGATGTTGGCATTGTAGCCTTGCTATTCACAAAATTATTTCAAATAGTAAAAGATTCAAGAGCTTGGCAACTTCTTAAAGGTATTGTTTTAATAATGATTGCAATGGCAGTAAGTTCGATTTTACAATTAAATTTATTGAATTATATATTAACTTCATTTATGACTTATGGAGTTGTATTAGTTGTTTTATTCCAACCCGAGCTTAGAAGGTCATTAGAGGAACTAGGAAGCAATAAATTAACTAAGTTTTTCGGATTAGATAAGGATATAGAGACAAAAACGAAAGAGGAAATATACAAAGTTGCAATAGCGGCTTTTGAATTATCAAGAGAAAAAATAGGTGCCCTAATAGTCTTAGAAAGGGATATTGAGATAAAAGATATAATTTCAACAGGAGTATATTTGGATGCAGAAATATCACCACAGGTGCTTGTAAATATATTTGTACCAAAGACCCCTCTCCATGATGGCGCAGTTGTAATTAGTGGAGGAAGAATAAAAGCAGCAGCATGTATGCTTCCACTTGCAGGAGATAAAGATATTGCAAGAGAGCTTGGTACAAGACATAGAGCAGCAATTGGAATTTCTAAAGAATCAGATGCAATAGCAGTTGTAGTATCAGAAGAAAACGGAAAAGTTTCAATTGCAAAAGATGGCGTATTAATTGCAGATGTTAAAGAAGAAACCCTTAAAAAGATATTGATAAGTAACCTAATTACTAAAAGATTTGGTAATAATAAAAATACACGTAGTTCACATTTAGGTCACAAAGGCGGAGTAAAATACTAGTTAGAATAGATAATCGAAAGGAAGGATTCTTTGAAATGGAAGAAGAAAATAATAACTTATTTAAAAGTGTAAGTTCGAAAAATTCTAAAGGGGGATTTTTTAAAACAGTTTTTGTTCCATTTATATCGGGAATAGTTGGAGCAAGTCTAGTAGTTGGAACATGCTTTGGTGTACCAGAGATAAAGGAAAGATTATTTGAAAATAAAGTTACAACATCTTATGACAATGTAGAAAAAGAGGAAAATAAAGGAAACTTAAATGTAACAGCAGTTTCTTTAGAGGAATACTCAGACACTTCTACAGGAGTTGCTGCAAAGGTTTTACCATCAATAGTTGGTATTGAAATTGAATATGGAATTAATTCAATTTTTGGAAGAGGAACATCAACTGCAACAGCAACAGGTTCAGGAATAATAATTTCAGAGGATGGATATATTTTAACAAATAACCATGTTGTAAGTGCAAGCTCTTCTTCATCATATTATGAGGTAACTGAGGCAGTTTCTGTCAAAGTAAAATTATATGGTGATGAAACAGTTTATGATGCAGAAATTGTTGGTGCAGATGACCAAACAGATTTAGCTGTAGTTAAAATAGATAAAACAGGTTTAACTCCTGCTGAACTTCGGAGATTCTGATTCAGTTAAAGTAGGAGAATTTGCAATGGCTATAGGAAATCCACTTGGACTTTCAACATCTACAACAGCAGGAATAATAAGTGCGGTAAATAGAGAGATAGAGACATCTGATAATGAAAAGTATACAGTAATTCAAACAGATGCTGCAATAAATTCAGGAAATAGTGGAGGAGCATTAGTAAATAGCGAAGGAAAAGTTATAGGATTAAATACATTGAAACTTTCTGGAACAGGTATTGAAGGAATAGGATTTGCAATACCAATTAATGCAACAAGAGATGTTACAAAACAACTTATTGAGTATAGTAAAGTAATAAGACCATATATGGGAGTATCTTTAATTACAATTGATCAAGATACAGCTGAAAGGTATAAATTAGTAGTTGGAGCATATATCGCTGAAATAGAGAATTTCTCAGCAGCACAAAAAGCTGGCTTAAAAGTTGGAGATGTCATAACAGAAATTGATGGCAAAAAGATAGAGAAAAATGAAGAAGTTATTGAGATAAAAAATGCACATCAAATTGGAGATACATTGAACATCAAAGTATATAGAAATGGAGAATATAAAGATATTACATTAGTTCTTGAAGAAGAACCATAAAAATATAAAAAATACTATGGCAAATGTATAAAATGTGATATAATACATTTTATACATTTGTTTTTTTATCTTATTAGAGAGGATTGATTTAAAAGTTGAAAGAAGAAATAAGAGAAATCATGCTAACTAATGAAAAATTACTTTCGGAATTTGCCTGTAAATCAGCTGAGGCAATAAAATTAAATTCGGAAGAGCAAGATATTAGACCAGTTTTTTTTAGAGATATAGATAAAATTATACACTCACAAAGCTATACAAGATATATTGATAAAACGCAAGTATTTGCCTTTATAAACAATGACCATATAACACATAGGGTGTTACATGTCCAATTAGTTGCAAAGGAAGCTAGGACAATTGGTAGGGCTTTAAGACTAAACGAAGACTTAATAGAAGCAATAGCACTAGGTCATGATGTTGGTCATGCACCTTTTGGTCATGCAGGAGAAAAATTTCTCGATAAAATTGCAAGAAGAGAAAAAATAGGATATTTTTGCCATAATGCACAAAGTGTAAAAATGCTAAAAGACTTAGATAATTTGAATATAACAGTACAGACACTAGACCGGTATTTTATCACATAATGGCGAAATATTTTTGAATAAATATGAGCCAAATAGAAAAAAGACAAAAGAAGACTTTTTGAAAGATTTAGAAAATACTTTTAACATAGAAGGCTATAGCAAAAAAATAAGACCAATGACATTAGAAGGAAGTGTAGTAAGGCTATCAGATATAATTGCATATATTGGGCGTGATATAGAAGATGCAATTATAGTGGGCTCTATAAAAAGAGAAGATATACCAGAAGAAATTTCAAAAGTATTGGGAAATACAAACGCGCAAATTGTAAATACCCTTATAATGGATGTAATTGAAAATAGTATCAATATGCCATTTTTAAAATTTTCAGACGAAAAATTTGAGGCTTTAATAAAATTAAGAGATTGGAATTATGAAAAAATTTATTCTTCTAAAGAAGCAATGAAAAACTTAGACGTACTTGAAAAAGCATTTTATGATTTATATGATTATTACTTAGAAAAATTAAATAATAGAAAATACATAGAAATAACTGAAGAAATGAGCTATAGTGATAAGTTATTATATAAATTTATAAATTCTAAATCAGAAGAATACAAAAACAAAACAGATATCAGAAGAATAGTAATTGACTATATCTCAGGACAGACAGACAAATTCTTTTTAAATGAGTGCGAAAAAAACTTGAAATATTCAAAAATATGTTAATGTTGCAAAAATTTTAGAAGTGTGCTAAAATTTAAAAATGTAGGAGAAATAAAAGTGGAAATTTTACAAATAATTTTTTTATTAATAGCTATAATAGTAGGATTAATAGCATTTGCAATAATACAAATAAAACAAGCAGGAATGAATATTAAAGATTTTATGGATTTCATACAAGCAAATGAAATATTAGATAATCTGTATGAAGTATCAATTAGATACGAAAAAATGACAAAAAATCAGCAAATAGTTTTTTTAATAGAAGCTGAAAAAGTATTTAATGCTTTTGATAAAGTACCAAATATATTATGGGAAGACGAATACCAAAAGTATAATAAAATTTTGGACATTTACAGAGATATAAAGCTACTTAGGTGGAATGAAAAAGTAAACATAAATAATGTAAATAACATATAATATAATAAATTTACAAAGACATAAGGGGGATTGTTTAATGGGAGAGGTTATAGGAGTTATTCTTGCGGCTGGAAAAGGTACAAGGATGAAAACCAAAAAATCAAAAGTTGTACATAAGATATATGGAAAAGAATTAATTACGAGAGTTGTTAATACAGTATTTAAAGCTGGAATAAATGATGTAATAACAGTTGTTGGACATAAAAGAGAAGAAGTAGAAGCGGTACTTGGTGATAGAGTAAAATACGCATATCAAGACGAACTACTTGGAACTGGACATACAGTAATGCAAGCAGTGCCATACTTAAAAGGAAAAAAAGGCAAGGTTGTAATACTTTATGGAGATGTTCCACTAATTAGGCCAGAAACTATAAAAAAATTGATTGATAAAAGTATTGCAGATAGAGAATATGCAACAATTTTAACTGCAATTTATGATAATCCAACAGGATATGGAAGAGTAGTAAGAGATATAGGTGGAAATGTTAAAGCAATAGTTGAGGAAAAAGATGCAACTGAAGACCAAAAAGAAATAATGGAAATAAATGCTGGAGCATATTGTTTTGATATAGAAGAATTAATACTAGCTCTTGAAAAATTAACTCCAAATAATGCACAAGGAGAATATTATTTAACAGATGTTATAAAAATAATGAACGAAAAAGGTTTAAAAACTGGAGCTATAATAGTTGAGGACAATACAGAAATCTTAGGTGTAAATGATAGAGCACAATTAGAAATGCTTACTAGAATACTTAGAATTAGAATAAACCAAAAGCACATGGAAAATGGAGTAACAATAGAAGATGTTAATACAACATACATTTATGACGATGTAGAAATTGGGATGGACACAGTAATACATCCAAACACTACGATTAAATCTGGTGTAGTAATTGGAGAAAACTGTGAAATAGGTCCAAATAGCTATATAAGAGAAGGATGCACAATTTCAGATAATGTAAAAATTGGAAGCTTTGTTGAACTTAAAAAAGCAACAATTGGAGAAGGAACAAAAGTACCGCATCTATCATATATGGGAGATTGTGAAATTGGAAGTAAAACTAATATAGGCTGTGGAACAATTACATGTAATTATGATGGATTTAAAAAGAGTAAAACGATAATAGGCGATAATGCCTTTGTAGGTTCAAATGTAAACTTTATAGCACCAGTAAAGGTCGGAAATAATACAACAATTGCTGCTGGCTCAACAATAACAGAAGATGTACCAAATGATGCACTAAGCATAGCAAGAGAAAGACAGATAAATAAAGAAAACTGGAATAAAAACTAAAAAATTTGAAAATTGCTCTAGGAAATTATAAAATTTGCTAGAGCAATTTTTCAATTATATACATTAGAAAAAACGGAGTTATAA
The DNA here is from genome assembly GCA_947628715.1 of uncultured Clostridia bacterium. Lineage (GTDB taxonomy): Bacteria > Bacillota > Clostridia > TANB77 > CAG-508 > JAAWPK01. Next base: position 10,230 of record CANRAW010000019.1, on the reverse strand, counting down.
TATGAAAAAATATTTATCAAAAATAAAGCCATTTATAGAAAAACACGCAGTATTATGTTTAATAATATTATTTTTAATATGTGTAATTATATATGGAATAGTTGCTAAAAAAATGACCATACCAGTATTTGAAAAAAGTGACGAAGATATATATGTTAATATGGCAAGGTCATTTTTCTATGAGGGAAGATTTGAAAAGGAATATAATGTATTAAATTATAATTGCATATTATATTCAATGATTATTTCTCTTGCATATTTCTTTTACACTCCAGAAAATATATTATTTTTAATGAGGATGATAGGCGTTATTTTAATGGCATCTAGTATTTTTCCAACATATTTATTATCCAAAAACGTTTTAGGGAGTAAAACAAAAGCCCTTTTAATCTCAGCTCTAGTAATTATTATACCAGAGACCATATCTTCTGTTTATTTTATACAAGAAAATTTAAGTTATCCTTTATTTTTATGGACAGTATATTTAATATATATTAACTTTAAAAAAGATAAAAATACGAAAAGAGATATTGCAATATTAGCTTTATTTGCATTAATGTTTTTTACAAAATCATATACAATATTATTTGCAATTTCGTATTTTTTAATGTTGTTTATAGAACATATTAAGAATAAAGACATAAAGAAAATAAAAGAATTATTTTTACAAGGAGTTATATTTACAGCATTTATTTTAATAGGATATTTTATTTTATACTATATTAATGACTTCCAAAAGGGAATAAACCATTACGACACACAAATTATGAGCATTTTCCCACTAGACTTAAGCAAAATAATGTATTTTATATATGGAATATTTGCGTATCTTGTATTCTCAATTTTTTCAATGGGAGTATTTCCAATTTTAATCCCATTATTTAATATGAATAAATATGATCTAGTAGATAGAAAATTCTTTAAATACTTAATAATAAGTATGTTTTTGACTGCTGTAGAAGTATCTGCAATTGTGTATATACCAGAAGAAGCTGGAAGATTATTTCCATTAAAAGTGTGCGTTAGATATTTAGCTTTATATACAATACCATACATTATAATGTTTTTAAAAATTGATAAAAAAGATATAAAAATATCTAATTGGATATTTGTACTTTCAATAATAATTTTAGGATATATGATTATTTATTTTATAAGAGCGAGCAAAAGTATTTCTGCAATAGACGCATATATGATTACTGACTTCATAACTCTAGATTATTATACAAAATTAGATATTTCAGATGTATTAGCAGTTGTTATAGTATCTGAAATGATGCTAATTTGGCTTTTATTAAAAAGGGATGAAATAGTAAAAACTTTAAAATCATATACAGTTTTATATGCAATTTTACTTATTTTAATTTTACCAATTAATTTAGATATTCCTGCACAATTATCTAGTGTTGCATTAAAAGGAAATATTAGGCAAAAAGACTATGTTAAGCTTGCCAATTTTTTGAAAAATGATTATGAAAAAGTATATGCCTATCACTTAGATAGTTATTTCTTCTATGGAACATTGCAGACCGACTATGAAAAATGCTACGACTTAAAAGAATTAGATTTAGAAGGTGGCAAAGTTGCAATTATTGTAAATAAAGATTTTGCAAGAACAATTGAAGGAGCAGAGGAAGTAGATATAAAAACAGAAACAATAAGTCTATATGTAGGAGAAGAAAACTCTACAAATATACATATTGTTCCATAAAATTATATTCCGAAGTATCTTTTTAGCCCTTTCAAAATCTTCTTGAGTTGCAGTTCTTGTATCGTCTAATGGATATTTAAGGCCGAGTTTTTCCCATTTGAATTTGCCTAAGTCATGGTAGGGTAAAAGCTCGACTTTTTCAACTGTTTTTAAGGTAGAAAGAAAACTTTTGAGTTTAAGCAAATCTTCTTCAGAATCAGTATAGCCAGGGATTAAGACTTGTCTAATCCACATAGGCTTATTATTATCACTTAAATATTTTGCAAATTCGATTTCTAATTCATTAGAAAAACCAACAAGTTCTTTAGACTTAGCAGGTACTATATGCTTTATATCTAATAAAAATAAGTCAGTTAAATTAATTAGTCTTTTTACATCCTCAGTTAAACTAAACATACCAGAAGTATCTATAGCAGTTCCAATACCATATTTTTTTAGCTCCTCAAAAAAAGCAATTAAAGCCTTAGTTTGAAGTAAGGGCTCACCCCCAGAAACAGTAACACCGTCCGCCAGATGGCACAATATAATTCTTATATTTTAAAACAGTTTGAACGAGCTCAGAAATTGGAACTAGATGTCCAGAACTTTCAGACCAAGTATCTCTATTTTGGCAATACTTACATCTTAAATGACAGCCTTGAAGAAATATAACATACCTAATTCCTGGTCCATCAACAGTACCAAAACTTTCAAAAGAATGAACCCTTAAATCCATAAAAATTTCCTTTCTAAAAATATATTTGAAAAAATCTAAATTTTTTCGTGAATAGTTCTATTAATTACATCAAGTTGTTGCTCACGAGTCAACTTAACAAAATTTACAGCATATCCTGAAACTCTAATTGTAAGCTGTGGATAATTCTCAGGGTGTTCCATAGCATCTAAAAGTAAAGCTCTATCAAATACGTTTACATTTATATGATGTCCGCTTTGAGAGAAGAAACCATCAAGCATACTAATTAGATTATTAACTCTAGAACTTTCGTCTTTTCCAAGAGCCTTAGGAGTAATAGAGAAAGTATAAGAAATACCATCTTCTGCATACTCATAAGGAAGTTTAGAAATAGTATTCATAACAGCAAGTGCACCATTTGAATCTCTACCATGAAGCGGATTAGCACCTGGACCGAAAGGCTCTCCAGATTTCCTTCCATCAGGAGTGCTTCCTGTTGCTTTACCATAAACAACGTTAGATGTTATTGTAAGAACAGATAAAGTATGCTTTGAATTTTTGTAAGTTTGATGCTTTTTTAATTTACCAATAAATGTTTTTATAATATCAACAGCAATGTCGTCAACTCTATCATCATCATTACCGTATTTTGGAAAATCACCTTCGATTTCATAATCAGTGGCAAGTCCAGTTTGGTCTCTAATAACTTTAACCTTTGCATATTTTATAGCAGAAAGAGAATCAGCAACAACAGATAGACCAGCGATACCGCATGCCATAGTTCTTACAACATCTTCGTCATGTAAAGCCATCTCATAAGCCTCATAAGAATATTTATCGTGCATATAGTGGATAGCATTTAATGCCTTAATATAAATTTTTGCAACATAATCCATCATTGTATTAAATTTTTCCATAACTTCATTATAATCTAAGTATTCAGATGTAATAGGAGCAAATTTAGGAGTTACTTGTTTTCCAGACTTTTCGTCTCTACCACCATTAATAGCATAAAGAAGAGTCTTAGCAAGGTTTGCACGTGCACCGAAAAACTGCATTTGCTTTCCAATACGCATTGCAGATACACAACATGCAATACCGTAATCGTCGCCCCAGAATTTTCTCATTAAATCATCATTTTCATACTGAATAGAAGATGTTTTTATAGAAAGACCAGTTGTATATTCTTTAAATCCTCTAGGTAATCTTGTAGACCATAAAATAGTAAGATTTGGTTCAGGAGCTGGACCTAAATTTTCGAGAGTGTGAAGAATTCTAAAAGAATTTTTTGTAACTAAAGTTCTTCCATCAATTCCCATACCGCCAATACTTTCAGTAACCCAAACAGGGTCTCCACTGAATAATTCATTGTATTCTGGAGTTCTTAAGAATCTAACCATCCTAAGTTTCATAACAAAATGGTCAACTAATTCTTGAACTTCTTCCTCAGTTAAAACTCCATTTTTCAAATCTCTTTCAAAATAAATATCTAAGAAAGTAGAAGTTCTACCAATGCTCATTGCAGCACCATTTTGATCTTTTATAGCTGCAAGATATGCAAAATATAACCATTGAACAGCTTCTTTTGCATTTTTAGCAGGTTTTGAAATATCAAATTCATATTTCTCTGCCATATCTTTTAAAGACTCTAAAGCTCTAATTTGTTCAGCAAATTCTTCTCTTTCTCTAACAAGTTCCTCAGTGAAAACATCTTTATCTAATAACTCTAGAACGTGTTTTCTTTCATCAATTAAGGCATCTACTCCATAAAGAGGAACTCTTCTATAATCTCCAATAATTCTTCCACGACCATATCCATCAGGAAGACCAGTAAGAAGATGTGCACTTCTTGCAGCTCTTACGTCTGGAGTATAAACATCAAAAACGCCGTCATTATGTGTTTTTCTAATACCATGGAAAATTTTGGCTGTATCTGGATCCATTTTCTTTCCATAAGCCTCGCATGATTTTTCAACTATTCTAACACCACCAAAAGGCATAATAGCTCTTTTTAAAGGACTGTCAGTTTGTAATCCAACGACTTGCTCAAGTTCTCTATCAATATATCCAGCTTTATGAGAAGATATAGTTGAAATTGTCTTTGTATCAATATCTAAAACTCCACCTTGAGCCTTTTTCTCTTTATCAAATAAATCTAAAACCTCTTTCCATAGCTTGTCTGTTTTTTCAGTAGTTTTTGCTAAGAAGGAAGAATCACCTTCATAAGGGGTATAGTTTGTTTGAATAAAATCTCTTACATTTATTTCATTTTGCCATCTTCCATTTTGAAAACCATCCCACGCATCAAATTTCATAAAAAAAGACCTCCAAATTTATTTATAATTTATTTTCAACGAATAATATTATATACTTTTCGAGTAAAAATATCAATATTTTGACATAAAACTACTTGTAAAATTTAGAAAAAAACGATAAAATAAATAATACTAGAAAAAGGAGGAAAAATTAAAGTGTATTTGATTGCGCGGATTAGGAAATCCAGAAGAAGAATATCGGAAATACAAGACACAATGTAGGATTTGATGTAATAAATGAAATCGCTAAAAAAAATGGCATAGAAATAAATAGAAACAAATATAATTCATTATATGGACAAGGAATAATAGAAAACGAAAAAGTAATACTTTTAAAGCCACAAACTTATATGAATTTAAGCGGAACAGCAATAAGAAGTTTTAGAGATTTTTATAAAATAGATGGAAAAAACATAATAGTAATTCACGATGATATAGATATAGAAGAAGGAAAAATAAAAATTAGAAAAAAAGGTGGAGCTGGAACCCATAATGGCATGAAATCAGTTGTACAAGAATTAAACGGAAAAGACTTTTGCAGAATAAGGATGGGAGTACGGAAGACCTAAAGTAGATATTGACTTAAAAGACTATGTATTACAAAAGATAGAAGATAGAACAATTATAGAGGCTGAAATAAAAATAGCAGAAGAAGCGGTAGAAGAAATAATAAAAAATGGAATAGATGTTACAATGAACAAATTTAATTAAATATGCTTAAAGCATGGAGGTTTTTTAGTTGAAAGAAATATTTATAAAAAAAAGCGACAATGTTTCAAGAATTGTCCTTGTAGAAAATGGAAATCTAGTAGAAAAATATGAGGAAAATGATAATAAAAAAAGATTAGAAGGTAAAATATATTTAGGCAGAGTACAAAATGTTTTACAAGGTATGCAAGCAGCTTTCATAGATATTGGAGAAGATAGAAATACATTTATTCATTTAAAAGATATACTTCCTAAAGTAGATATAGTAAAAGAAAAAAATGTGCAAGAAGAAAAAAATATAAAAAAACTTGTAAAGGTAAATGATAAAATATTGATACAAGTAAAAAGAGATGCAACAAATATGAAAGGTGCAAAAGTATCAACACATATTAGTATTCCAAGCCGATATTTTGTTTTAATGCCAAATGTAGAAATAAAAACAATCTCGCAAAAAATAGAAGAACAGAAAGAAAAAGATAGACTTACACAAATTGTTGAAGAAATATTGCCAAAAAACTTTGGTGTAATAGTTAGAACATCTGCTATGAATAGAACAAAGGAAGAATTAAAAAAAGACTTAGACACATCTTTAAATCAATGGAAAAAAATAGAAAAGATAACTAAAGACGAAAATGTAAGCGTGCCTTTTTGCGTATATCAAGGGCAAACCTTTATAGAAAAATTATTAGTAGACTTAGCTGACAAAGATGTAAAAAAAATAACAGTAAATAATAAAGAAGACTACGAAGAAGTAAAAAGAATTATTAAAAAATTAGAAGAAAATGACATAGCAGTTGATTTAAAAGAAAATGAAGATATTTTTAAAATTTATGATATAGACGACCAACTAGAAAAATCTAAACAAAGAAAAATATGGTTAAAATGCGGAGGCTTCATAACAATTGATAAAACAGAGGCATTAACTGCAATAGATGTAAACTCAGGAAAATACATAGGAAATAAAAACTTAGAGCAGACTGTATTTAAAGTTAATAATGAAGCCAGTATTGAAATTGCAAAACAATTAAGACTTAGAGATATTGGTGGAATAATAATAATAGATTATATAGATATGACTGATGATGAGCATAAAAAGGAAGTTATAAAAATATTAGAAGATAATTTAAAACAAGATAGGTCAAAAACGCAAATTGTAGGATTTTCTAAATTAAATCTTCTAGAAATGACGAGAAAACACATGAAAGGGGGAGAATAAGTTTATGGAAATTGGAGTTTATATTTTAGCTGTATTAGTTTTATTCTTAGTTTTAAAAATATTATCTTTACCAATGAAAATAATAATTAAGTTTATCATTAATGCTTTAGTTGGTGGAGTAGTAATATTTATACTTAACTTATTTGGCGTTGGAATAGTTCTAACATGGCTAACTGCAGTAATAATCGGTGTTTTAGGCGTACCGGGTGTAATAATTGTTTTAATTATGCAATTTTTATTTTAATTCTTTAAAAGAAAAAAACATATTCCTTCTAAAGCAAGAATACAATTAAGTAACTTGTTTTAGGAGGATATTTATGTTTTTTATATTTAACAAACAAAAAATATATTCTTATTTAATTGCAACGAGCACTGTTGTAATATTATTAATTCTTTCATTTTTTTTCACAAAATCAGATATGGATGTAATGCAAACAAGTTCTCCAATAAATACTCTAGTACCAATATGCAAAGTAGAAACAGTAAAAAAGCAAATTGCATTAACAATAAATTGCGAAGAAAATACAAAAGATATAGATAAAATTTTAAAAAATCTAAAAAAATGCAATGTAAAAGTAACTTTTGTTGTAAGCGGTTCATGGGCAGAAAAGTATCAAAATACGATAAAACAAATTGTAGAAAATGGGCATGAAATTGCATTATCAGGAGATAAATATATCCATCTAAAAGAATCAAGTTATGAAGAAGTAAATGAGCAAATAAAATCAGGAAATGCAAAGATAAAAAAGATAATAGGGAAGGAAGTGTCTATATTTAGAAGTCCTTATGGAGAATATACAGATGCAATTTTAAAAGCAGTAGAAGATAACAATATGAAAGCAGTAAGTTATTCAATAAATTCACTAGATTATGAAGGAATAGATGCCAGCCAAATGTGGGATATAATAAATAAAGATTTGACAAATCGGAAGTATAATTTTGATGCACAATGATACAGAAAACACGGCAAACAGTATAGAAGAAATTGTTAAAAAAATCCAAAAAAAGGGATATAACTTTGTCACATTATCAAATTTAATATACAAAGAAAACTATGAAATTGACATAAATGGTACGCAAAAAGCAAAAACATGAATAAATTGAAAAAATAATGGATAAAATAAGGCTATACTAGTAACCTAGAAGGGAATGATAAAAGTGGCATTTATTGGAGTTATTGCTGATAGTAAAAACGAGGTTCAAATAAAAAGGACGCTAGATAATAGATTAAATGCTAAAGCCAAAGAACACACAGTAATAATAATAAATGACAAAAGTATAGATAATATAAGGAATATACGATTTGAAACAATACTTGTAATGACATTAGAAGAGATAAAAAATAACAAAGAAAGTATAAATGAACTATTTACCAATACAAAATATTTAGTTTTAAATGCTGATATTGAAAATGATTCCTTAGACATAATAAATAATATGAAATTAAATGTTATTACATTTGGTTTCAACCCAAAAGCCACAATTACAGCTTCTAGTGTAGAAGAAAGCCTTATGATATGTATCCAAAGACGAATTGTAGATGTAAATAAAAATATCCTAGAGCCACAAGAAATATCTGTTAAAATTATGAATAAGAAATTGATAAATAATACCCATAATTCCATGGGAATTGTTTCAATCTTACTAATTTATGGGAAAAAAGATATATTTTTCTAAAAAAATTAACATTTTATGTAGACAAATCTAAAATTATGTAGTATAATAAATATGTAAATTAGCAAGAGAAACAATAGACAAGTCAAATTCTTATAAAATTAAGAATAAAAGATACGTAAGAAATTATTACTAATGCGAAGAATAAATTTCCTACGTGTAAAGAAATAGGGAGGAAAAGAAATTGAACACAAATTATTTGGATAATAACCATCTAGTATTGGTGGGAAAAATTACAAGCGAAAAAAGATTTAGTCATGAAATTTATGGAGAAACTTTTTACATATTTGATTTAGAGGTTCCACGTTTAAGCGAAACTTATGATATTATACCTGTTACAATATCAGAAAGATTGATAAACGATGAGGAATTACAAATAGGTAAAAAAATTGTAGTAAAGGGACAATTTAGATCATACAATAGTTATGAAAATGAAAGAAACAAACTTATCTTAACAGTATTTGCTAAAGACATTATATTTGAAAACGACATTGAGGAAAGAGCAAAAGAAGATGATGAAGTTAACTTAGATGTATCAAATGAGGTTGTATTAATTGGACATATTTGCAAAAAGCCAATTTACAGAAAAACACCATTTGGACGTGAAATAGCAGATCTTTTACTAGCAGTAAATAGAGCATATAGTAAATCAGATTACATACCAGCAATAGCTTGGGGCAGAAACGCAAGATTCTGCGACAGACTAGATGTTGGAGCACAAGTTAAAGCAGTAGGTAGAGTACAATCTAGAAAATATGAAAAGAAATATGAAGATGGAACAGTAGTAGAAAGAGTTGCTTATGAAGTCTCAATTTCAAGTTTAGAGGTTATAGACGAAAAAGATGGAGAAATGCAAGAGACAGAAGAAAGCACAGAAACAGCAGAAGCTGTATAAATTTTGAGTATATCATCCTTAACATAAAAAACAAAAAATCCTAAGTAAAATATGCTTAGGGTTTTTTTATTGCATTTATTCAAAGTCTTTTTTTACAGTGTCTATTACAAGGGCTGATGCAAAGAAGGATACGACGCAGGTAAATGATAGTTGCATTATTTTTATACCTATGTAGAAAATGAAATTTGAAGGAGCAAATATTATGTAATATGTTAAGATTAGTGTTGCAATTACCGAAACAAAGAGTGAGAAGTGCAAACCTTTTATTAATATCTTTTTTATCTTTTCATCAAAGTTTTTGATAGTTTTAATTAAATTTTCCAATATCATGACCCCCTTTAATATATGTTAACATAAAATTAAAGCAGAATCAAAGGTAATTATTGGAATATGAGGATGCGGAAGTATAAAGTATTGCATAAAAACTTAGATATTCATGAGCCAATATGGTATAAAGTATATATTTTTACAATTTTGTTGAATAGATTCAATATAATTTTCAAATTTTGTTGAATTGATTCAACAAAATTACACTTATACAAAAATTTATTGAAAAATAAGCGTAAAATGAGTGTAGGCAAAAAAGTCTGTACTAATTTTTTGAAAAAAATATAATCTAATTTGATTTCAAAGTGCAAATTTTGCACTTTGAATTTGCACTTTTGCAATTGGGAAAAGTTTCAAGTGAGTTTTTTTAAAAAATGTGTTGACAAGTGTCGATTTATATTTTAAAATAAAAATTGTAAATATAATAATAAAAAATTTAGTTGGCAAAAGAATTAGTATATTGCAAGGCGTTCGAGAAAGAAATACCGGAGGCGTGCTCGTGCACGCCAAAGGATTTTCTTTTGAAGAACAACGAAGCAAGATGCTGATTATTTTGCCAACAGGGAGAAAAAAGATGATAAAATTTAACCAAATCGCTGAAACCCTTGCGGCTGTACACACACACACACACACACACACACACAATTGTTCTTAAGGGATATTTAAAATGTAAAAAAATAATAATAGATAAATATAAAGACACAACTTCTT
>CANRAW010000018.1 GCA_947628715.1 uncultured Clostridia bacterium | reverse complement strand
AGTACAAAAAAAATAGCAAATTAGAAAAATTATTTTCCAATTCACTATTTTTTTGTGCTACTTTTTCAGCAGCCTCTGGAGATATTATTCTATTTTATGCTTCACATAGTAAGAAAGCTATAACAACACTCGGAATTGTAGAAACTACATGGAATGATTTTGAATCTCAAGAAGAAATATTCAACATAGTAAGAAAAAGAACAGCTTATGATGAAGAGGAGTTAAAACAAGTAACAAAATTAGATAGTTTAGTAATAATGTTTAAGCATTATATAACATTTAAAAATCCAATTACATATGATTTTTTATATAATAATGGAATAGTAAATGGATATATTCAAGGACCTATAAGTATAGAAAGAAAAGATTTAGAAAAAATAATAGAAGAAAGTGAAACACAAACTATGTTTCAAATATGCTAAAAGATGCACTGAAAAAGTGTATCTTTTTTTAACGAAAATATTTACAAATCAATAATTTTAGCATATAATATTAACAAATATGCTTATAAGCATATTTGTTAATAAAGGAGAAAAAATGAGTAAAAAATTCGGAGAACTGGTAAAAGAATATAGAGGGGAGAAGACTTTAAAAGAACTTGGAGATGAAATTGGAATTTCATCTGCTTATTTATCTGATATTGAAAAAGGTAACAGATTTCCATCTAAAGATAAATTAGATAAGCTAATAAAAATATTTGATTTAAAGGATAAGAAAAAAGATAATTTCTATGATTTAGTAGCAAAAGAGAGCCCAAACAAATATAAAGTTTCAGGAGATATAGCAGAATATATTATGAAAAATGAATATTTAAGGAATTTTATTAGGTTGGCTAAAGAAAAAAAATTAGATAATTCATATTGGAAGAATAAAACTAAAGAATTAGAAAGAGAGGTATAAATATTATGTGTAATATGTTAATTTCAATAAATCCTGAGCATGTGGAAAATATTTTCAATGGTAGCAAAAAATATGAATATAGAAAAATTAGATGTAAGCAAGACATTGATAAAATAATAATTTATTCAACATATCCTGTAATGAAAGTAGTAGGAGAAGCAAAGGTTGAGGCAATATTAGAAGATTCTCCAAATAATATATGGGAAGAGACAAAAAAGTATTCTGGAATCGACTTAAAATTTTATCAAAAGTATTTTAAAAATAAAAGTAAAGCAATTGCATATAAATTAACAAATATTAAAAAATATAATAATCCAAGAGATTTATCATGTTATGGTATAAAAGCTGCACCACAATCTTTTATATATGTATAGTTAAAATACCAGAAGAAAATTAATTCTTCTGGTATTTATTAGTTATTCTTCAAAACATCCCGTAATTATCTCCACCCCATCGCAAAATCCATTCCTATAAAACTTCTCATTCCAATACTCAAGATAATCATTAAAAGCTTTATCAAGAACTTCAAAATTCATTTTAATATGATCTTGTTTATCTTCAGGAACAGCCTTTAAAACTTCATTCATAATAGTATCAAAATAATGGCAATACTCCTTATCAATGTCATCAAAGGTAGAAATACTATCTTTCCTAATCTCTATAAATTCCTTTAAAATATCATCGTTAACTTCTCTTAAATTATTCATAACAAAATACCTCCATAAATTTATATTTTTATTTTAATACATAGATAGGCTTATAATTTACTAATACCAATAGTTTAAGCCATTTATAAAAATCATAACTAGGCTACTTTAAAAACTATAAAATAGCCTAATCATAATTGGGCTCAATTTGGGCACATTAGCTACCAAAAAGAACCAAAAATCACATAAATTTACAAAGTTAAAAACTAACGCACACCAAATATACCAACAAAAACCGACAAAAGCCTTGTAAACCAATACTTTGAGAGCTTTACTCATAACCCGAAGGTCCAACAAAACTCAAAAACCAACTACAATACCTCATATTATTTAAAATAAACGCAAATAAAAAACTGACGAAGATAAAATCTTCGTCAGTTTTTGCGCGCACACTATTTATTTCCTTTTGCAGAAATAAGTGTTGCAATTTTGTAAATAAGCTCTTTATTTTCAGGTGCACAATCTTTTAGAATACTAGACAATTCGTTATTCAAATAAGTCTCTGAGTTGCTAGATGCACCATTAAGGATGTATGCTTCAGAAACACCAAGAATACCGCAAATTTCATTTAGTCTTTTCAAATTGATATGTGTTGCGCCAGTCTCGATTCTACTTAGGTAAGCAACTGAAACATTAATCATTTCTGATAGCTTTTCTTGAGTTAGCTTTTTGTCAGTACGCGCTTTCCTTAATCTTTCACCTATTAGTTTGTAGTCCAATGCCATTTTTTTTCCTTCCTTTCTGTTCATGCGGTTTTAATTATTAGTTTTTTACTTTAACTAATACGTAAAAATATATTACCACGTACAAGAACAAAAATAAAGAAACTTATAGATTAATATTAATAAATAAAGAAACCTATCATTATAGGTTTCTTTCATAAAAAATAAAAGGGGATGTTTTTCACTATTCATCTTAGTGTACTTATAATATACCAATCGAATTTGTCCAATGTGTGAACTAAGTGTGAAGTTTAGGAAGATAAATTCTTAAGAAAAAATGAAGTCAAAAAAGTATTAATTTATATATTTTAAAATATAATTATTTAAAGCGATTATTTCAAAATAAAATATAAAGGTTTAAACTAAAATCTGAAAGGAGAAGAAAATGAAAAATAGATTCAATAAAATAAACCAATTCCTAGAAATGCCTGAGGAGATAACATCTGATAAACCTAAAATAACACTCATAGGATTTGAAGAGCTGGTAATAGAAAACTATAAAAATATATTAGAGTATGAAGATATTTTTATAAAAATAAATACATACATTGGCGCTATAAACATAAACGGCTTCAATCTAAAACTAATACAAATGAATAAAGACGATATAATGATAACAGGAAAGATAGATAGTCTCGATTTTGAGGCAAATGAATAGTAGGTGAGAAATTGATATTCAAAATTTTACTTAAATACATTTTAGGATATGTAAATATATCTGCAGAAGGATATTATATAGAAAGATTCATAAACACTTGCATAAGCAAGGGAATATTTTTATGGAATGTAAAAAGAGAAAAATCTACATATATGAGAGCCAATGTTGGAATAAAAGATTTTAAAAAACTAAAAGAAATTTCTAAAAGCACGAAATGCAAATTAAAATTACAAGAAAAAAAGGGACTTCCTTTTTTAATGAATAGATATAGAAAAAGAAAAATCTTTTTGATTTTACTTATTCTAATTGCTATATTTATGTATGGAACATCAAAATTTGTATGGAATATTGAGGTAATAGGAAATGAAGAAATTTTAAAAGAAGACATAATAAAAGATTTAGAACAATGTGGACTAAAAGTAGGCAGTTTTAAATCAAATATAAATACACAAGAAATAATAAATGAAATTAGGCTAAAAAGAGAAGATATTGCATGGATGAATATTAACTTAAATGGCACAAATGTTATTGTAGAAATAGTTGAAACAACAAAAAAGCCAGAAATTATTGATAAAAATGAATATTGTAATATTGTTTCAAAAAAAAGCGGGGTAATTACAAAAATTACAGCAAAAGAAGGCACAATACTCGTAAAAGAAGGAGATGCTGTAACAGAAAATACTATATTAATTGGAGGATGGATGGAAGGAAAATATACAGGAGTGAGATATGTTCATGCAATGGGAAAAGTAGAAGCAAAAGTTTTATATAGCAAAAAAGAAAAAATGGACTTAAATCAAGTTTCCCTAGTAAAAACGGGAAACGAAACTAAAAAATACAAAATAAAATTTAATAATTTTCAAATAAATTTATATAAAAGTCTTCCAAAATTCGAAAAATATGATACAATAAATGAAGATAAAAAATTAAAATTATTTTCTGATTTTTATTTGCCAATTACCTTAGGGATTTCTACATATTACGAGTTAGAAGAGCAAAATATTAATCTTACCATGGAACAAGCAAAGGAAATATTAATTAAAAAGCTTGAAACTGAAATATCCGAAGAAATAGAAGATAAAGACAACATCCAAGATATAAAAGTAAACACAACTGAAGGAGAAGGCAATATCGAAGTTGAAGTTGTTTTTGAGGTATTAGAGAGCATTGGAACAGAAGAAAAGTTAATATATTAAACAAGGAGGAAAACTATGGAGGAAAGAGGATTAAGAGTTGCAAAGACTGATGGAGCATTTTTCTCAAAAATATCAACAACAATAAGTAAATTATTAATACCAACAAAAATAGGAATAAATGGTATGCTTATATCAATAAAAAGAAATAGCGTACTAAAAAATTATGAAACATGTAGTAAAAACGAAGACAAAGAAAAGGAAGAGGCACTTCAAAAGAAATATGAAGATGCTTTCATACTTTACCTAGAATCAATTGACAAATTTGTTATGGATTCTATATATAAAAAGGTAAGAGCAAGAACTGCAACACAATTTGAAGAGGAAGCACTTTCAAAATATTATACTGTAATACACCTTAAAGATACACAATATTTAGAATATAAACATAGAAAGCAAAAATACTTACTTGACTTAGATTATTTATCAATAAAAGGAGACAATAAAACAAAATTAATTGCTAGATATAATCCATTTTATGTATCTAAAATGGAAGGGATTTACAAAGGAATTCTAAAAAATTATTCTGTACAACTTGCAGACAAAGTTTCAGCAAGTATAATAGACAGAGATAATATATATGATAGCATTTTTGAAACACTAGGTGATTATGTAGAAAATATATTGCCAATAAAAATGGAACTTGATGGAAAAGAAAAGTATAAAGATATAGCTGAAGAAATTGATAAATATAATAGTTTCTTAGTAGGAAAACTAGATACAAGAGACCAAATAGAAAAGAAAATGTACTTACTTGCAATAAGCAGAAAATTATTTACACATAGCTTACCACTTGTAGTTGCAGAGCAATGCTATGAAAAATTGCTAAAAGAAACAAGACATTTAATAATAAGTAGCAAGATAGATAAAAAGAAAGAGAAAGCTTATGACTTATTAATTGACCTTATAGAAGACTTTAATGTAAGACTTCTTTCTACTAAAATTTATTGGGAATCTCCAGCTAAAAGAGAAGAATACAAGAAATTCTGGGAAGAATACCAAGCAATTGATAAAAACACAATAGATGGAAAAGTAAAGAAAGAAATATTATTTATAAAAGACGAATTAAATAAAATTGAAAAGAACATCCAAAATAAACACATAATTAAATTTTATAAAGATAAACTTGCAGAATATGGAGTTCTTAGAAGCCTAAAGAATTCATACAGCAAGGGTAAAAATTATACAAAAAAGGTTGTAAGAGTATGAGAAGATTAGCAGAAGTTTCATTTTTAAATATCGAAGAAGACAAAAAGTACGAAAAAATTGTAAATGACGTATATGAGGTATGCTTCCGAGAAGAAAACTTATATGATTATAAAATATATATAAGTGTAATTTTAACAAATGAAGAGGAAATACAAAAAATAAATAAAGAATACAGAAATATAGACAAGCCAACAGATGTACTATCTTTCCCTATGTTTGAACCAGACGAAATAGAAGACGCAAAAAAATTAGAGGAAGTTTTAGGCGATATTGTTGTATGTCTTCCTATAGTAAAAAGACAAGCTATCGAATATGAACACAGTGAAGAAAGAGAATTTGCATATATGTTAGTACACGGATTTTACCATTTAATGGGATATGACCACATCGAAGATAATGACAAAGTAAAAATGCGCGAAAAAGAAGAAAAAGTTTTAAGCAAACTAGGTATTACAAGGTAAAATAAAAACAGACTAATAATATAAAGGGGATGTAAAAATGAAAACAAAAATATTAGTAGTTGTATTGATTATATTAATAATTGTACTACGGAGTATTGTTAGGTATAAAATATGCACAGAGTGATAGCAAAGTTGGATATATAGATGAAGCAAGTACAAATGAGACTGAAAACGAACTCACTGTATTTGTAAATGAAGAGGAAAATAAACCAAAAAGTAAATATGATGGAAATGAAAGAACACTTGCAATTGTTATAGATAATGTTGGAGATGCAGTACCACAAACAGGACTAAATGAAGCCATGCTTGTATATGAGGCTTATGTTGAAGGTGGACTTACAAGATTCCTTGCAATATATAAAAATGCAAATGTTGAGACAATTGGTCCAACAAGAAGTGCAAGACCATGTTTTGTAGATTATGCGCTAGAAAATGACAGCATATTTGTTCATTATGGAGGAAGTGAGAGAGGGCTTAATGATGTTGAAAAATACAAAATAGACAATGCAAATGGAATTTTATCACCTAAAAATGTTTTCTGGAGAACATCAAAGAAAAAAGCCCCACATAACGCATTAACAAACACACAAAGAGTTTGGGAATATGCTGAAAAGCAAAAATATAGAAAAACAACTACTGAGAGAAATGTATTAAACTATGTTACAGACCCTGTAAATTTAGAAGAGGGGATGACTGCAAATACTGTAAATATTCCTTATTCTACATCAAAAGTAAAATTTGTATATAATCCTGAAACAGAGTTATATGAAAGATATGTTGGAGATAAAATAAGAAAAGATTGGTTAACAGGCGAAACGATAGTTGCTAAAAACATAATTATAACAGTTGCAAACAATTATACAACATCTGAAGATAATGGTTATGGAAGACAAGAAATAGAAAATATTGGTAATTTAGATGGATATTATATAACAAATGGAAAAGCGATTGCTATAAAATGTGTTAAAACAGCAAGAGAAAAAAAGACAGTATATCAAGACCTAGAAGGAAATGAAATTGAGGTAAATGATGGAAATACATATATCCAAATTGTTTCTCCTTCTATGAATATAACAATGGAGTAGAGATTATGGATAATTTTAAATCAGGTTTTGTCTTAATTTTAGGAAGAACTAATGTTGGAAAGTCAACTTTATTGAATTCACTAATTGGTGAAAAAATTTCTGTCATTGCGAATAAACCTCAAACTACAAGGACACAAATAAAGGGAATAATTAATAGAGAAAATTCGCAAATAATTTTTTTAGATACACCAGGAATTCATAAACCTAAAACAAAGTTAAGTAATATAATGATAGAAACAGCCTTTAATTCAACTAAGGATGTAGATGTTATTTTATTTGTAATTGAGGCAACAAGTAAAGATATAGGACGAGGCGATAGTCTAATATTAGAAAAAATAAAAGAGGCAAAAAAGAAGACAATTCTTGTAATCAATAAAATTGATTTAGTTAAAAAAGAGGAACTACTAAAACTAATTGATATTTATTCAAAAGAATACAATTTTGATGCAGTTGTTCCAATATCAGCAATAAACAAAGAAAAAAATGAAACTCTATTAACAGAAATTGAAAAATGCTTAAATTATGGACCAAGATATTATGATGAAGATACATATACAGACCAAACAATAAAAATGATTGTAGAGGAAACTATAAGAGAAAAAGCATTAAAATTGCTAGAGGATGAAGTACCTCATGGAATATATGTAGAAGTGACAAAACTAAAAAAAGGTAAAACAATGGAGCAAGAATCGATTTTTAATATAGAAGCAACAATTTATTGTCAGAGAGATTCACACAAAGGAATTATTATAGGTAAAAAAGGTAACATGCTAAAGAAAATTGGAACTTATTCAAGAGAGGATATTGAAAAAATTTTAGGAGAAAAAGTAAATCTGCAAACTTGGGTAAAAGTGCGTAAGGATTGGCAAGATGATGACGCTATTATAAAAAGGTTTAAAATTGATAATGAGTAAAGTATAATTAAACGAAAAAAACGCACAATAAATAAAGGTAAACAATAGACAAAATGGAGATGAGTGCTTATGATAAGTGAGATGGCATGGAATGCTTTTAAAAAAACAGGAGATATAAATACGTTTCTTGAATTTATAGAGACGAAGAATATAGAAGATAATTTGACAGAGGAACAAAATGGGTATAGTAAAAACGAAGGCTATTATTTTAAGAGAAAGTAATATGGGAGATTTCGATAAAATGCTCACGATGCTTACACCGGATTTTCGGTAAAATTTCTTGCTCAGCAAAAGGAGCAAGGAGACCTAGTAGTAGTTTGCTTGCTGGAACACAGTTTTTGTGCTTCGGCGAGTATGTTCTATATAAGGGAAGCGGTGATTCGTATCATATTAATTCGTGTGAGCCAATCGAAATCTTTTATAATGTGCGAACTGATTTAGATAAGTTACAATATGTTGCTTATGTTGCAAAAATTGTTGAAGATGTGACAAATGAAAATGACAGTTCTTTTAATATACTCCAATTGCTATTAAATACGATATATACAATTTCAGAGACAGAATGTAACATGGAGTTAGTTCTGTCTATTTTTAAAATAAGACTTATGTCTTTAATTGGTTTTACTCCTGAAGTTTTACAGTGTACAAATTGTGGTGAAAAAGAAAATTTGAATTTTTTTAGTATTAAATCTAGTCGGGCTAAAGTGTGAAAATTGTGCAAAAATTGATAAAAGTGTTATAAGAATTTCGGAGGCAACTCTTTATGCAATAAAATATATAATAATGGCTCCGGCAAAAAAACTATTTTCTTTCAATGTACCTGATGATTCCGTAGAGGAGCTAAAACTTATTTCGAAAGTTTATATGGATGAAAAATTAGAAAAAGTTTATAAAATGGAAAAATTTTGGTAAATATTTTTAAATTAAGAAAAAGCACAAATTAAAAAAATTTAAGTGAGAAGCGCTGGAGTGTTTGCAAGCTAGAAATTATTAAACTTCCTTATGGAAAGAGTTCACGCGTGCCGTGGAAGGGTGCCATAAGGAAGTTTTAGAATTTCTGCGAAGAAAACCAAGGACAAAGTCTTCGAACGCATAATTTTTTTATTTGTGCTTTTTATAAAATAAATAAAATATGAAAAAATTGGTTCTAAGATGATACAAGCCCTCATATAATATAGTAAAATTGCCAATAAATTTTTTTGTGAATTTTTTGTAAAAAGTCTTATTTCCCTAGAGCATAAGGCATATGCGAAATATTACAAAAATTTGACAATTATAAAAAACAATAGTATAATGCTATTATCCGAAACGAGGAGGACAAAATCTTATGATAAAAAGTGAACAAGCCTCACTATCCGTAACAAGAATTGCTGTTATAACAATACTTACAATTTTTGCATTAAGCGTTGGAGTATTAGCAGCAAGTGTGGATGTGAGAAATGTGAAGATTGTTCTTTCAGATAATTGTGAGATAGAGGTACTAACGACTAAAACAAAGGTATCAGATATATTAGAAGAAAACCACATTGTCATATTACCAGAAGAAAATGTTGTTCCTAATTTAGATTCAGAGATAAAAGACAACTCATCGAGAATAGTAATAACAGGAAGAACACAAGATGTTGCAGTAGTCGCAGCACTCGCAGAGGGGGATGGAATACACCTTGACCAATTGTTAAGTGCGTATAACTCGGTTGTTGAGAAAATACTTGTAGAAGAAGACGGAACAAAGAGAATAACATATAGGGTAAAATATCAAAATGATATAGAAATAGAAAGAACACAAATAAAAGAAGAAATAATTGAACAAAAAGAAGAAGAAAAGCCAGCAACAAGGTCTAAAACAACAAATGCAAATACAAAAAAAGAGGCCGTACCAGCAAGTGCATTTTCATCAAAAGGAAAAGAACTTGCAAGTAAAGTACAAGGAAAAACGCCTGTTAAGAAAACTCTTAACACTTCTGCTTATACTGCGTCAACATGTGGAAAAAGCCCAACATCTCCATCTTATGGAAGAACAGCAAGTGGAGCTATGGCAAAAGAATGGTATACAGTAGCTGCAGGAAAGGGATATCCAATGGGAACAATTATATATATTCCATACTTTTCTAATCAGCCAAATGGTGGATGGTTTGTTGTACAAGATAGAGGTGGCGCAATTACTAATAACAAATTAGATGTATATATGGGAACATATAATGAGTGTGTTAAATTTGGAAGAAGAAATCTAGAATGTTATATCTATGAATTATAACACCTAAAATAAATTAAAAATGAAAAGAGCAAGTTTTCTTGCTCTTTTTTGGAAAGGATAAAAAATGAAGCTAATATCATGGAATGTAAATGGACTAAGAGCAGTAATAAATAAAGGGTTTAAGGAATTTTTTAAAGAAATAGATGCAGACATTTTTTGCATACAAGAAACAAAAATGCAAGAAGGACAACTTGAAATAGACTTTGCAGATGGATATAATATTTATTTCAATAGTGCAGTAAAAAAGGGCTATTCTGGTACAGCAGTATTTACAAAAATAGAACCGATAGATGTTAAATACGGAATAGGCATAGAAGAACATGACCAAGAGGGAAGAGTAATAACTCTAGAATTTGAAAAATTTTATATGGTAAATTGTTATACACCAAACGCAAAAAGAGAATTAGAAAGATTAGATTATAGACAAATTTGGGAAGATGAATTTAGAAAATATTTACTAAAATTAAACGAAAAAAAGCCAGTTGTAATATGTGGAGACTTAAATGTTGCACATAAAGAAATAGACTTAAAAAACCCAAAATCAAATAGAGGTAATGCAGGCTTTACCGATGAAGAAAGAGAAAAAATGACACAGCTATTAAATGCTGGTTTTGTAGATACATATAGATATTTATATCCAGATAAAGAAAATACGTATACATGGTGGTCATATTTTGCATCTGCAAGAGAAAAAAACATTGGATGGAGAATAGATTATTTTTTAGTATCTAAAAGTATTGAAAAAGCTATACAAGAAGCATATATTTATGATAAAATAATGGGGAGTGATCACTGCCCAGTTGGATTAGAACTTAAAATATAATCTATGGAGGAAGTAAAAGGAGGTTTTTATGAAGAAAGATACACTTGAATTGAAAAAATATATACTTTGGTTTGTATTAATATTAATTGCAATATGTGTGTATAAACTTTTAGACAACTTTGCAGACATTTTAGACTGGATAGGAGAACTCGTAAGAGTTTTAATGCCATTTTTAATGGCCATATTGCTTGCATACATATTTTACTTACCTTGTAGAAAATTAGAAGAAAGTTTTAGAAAAGCAAAAGTCAAAATCGTAAGAAAAAAAGCAAGATGGCTTTCAATCTTTTTAGTATATCTTGTTGCATTTATTGCAATATTCAGCCTAATAAAATTTGTTGTACCTAGCGTATATGATAGCATAATGGAACTTGCAGGAGCCTTACCAGACTATTATAACTCTGCAATAGAAACATTAGAAACTTTGCCAGAAGATTCAATAATAAACAAAGAAAGTTTAACATCAATAATACAAGGATTGAAAACAATAAAAATAGAAGACTACTTAAACATCGAAACAATAACTCAATACGCAAAAGGAATACTTGGATTTGCAACAACTATATTTGATATATTTGTTACAATAATTGTATCAATATATTTGTTATCAGAAAGAACAGAAATATTAAAATTTGCAAGAAGACTATGTGGAGTAATATTTAACGATGATGCCTATAAAGCAATAGGAAAATATTTTAAAGAATCAAACTCAATATTTTTTAGATTTATTTCAAGCCAATTGTTAGATGGAATTGTAGTTGGTACATTAACATCAATAGCAATGTCATTGCTTGGCGTAAAATATGCAGTATTATTAGGATTTATGATAGGACTATTTAACCTAATTCCTTACCTTGGAGCAATCATAGCAGTTGTAATTGCAATAATAATAACATTATTAACAGGTGGACTATCACAAGCAATTTGGATGGCAATAATTGTAATAATATTACAACAAATTGATGCAAATATAATAAATCCAAAAATTACAGGAAGCTCACTTGAATTAAGCCCTATATTAATAATTTTCTCAGTAACAGTAATAGGAGCATACTTTGGAATAATAGGTATGTTTTTAGCAGTTCCAATAATTGCTATATTAAAATTAGTAATTACAAATTATATAGAATATAAAGAAGAAATAAAAGAATAAGGAAAATGATATGTCAAAAAAACTACTGATAACAGAAAAACCTTCTGTTGCAAGAGAATTTGCAAAGGTACTTCGGAATAAATGGTGCAAATAAAAATGGATATTTAGAATCAGAAGAGTGGGTTATAACATGGTGTGTTGGACACTTAGTCACAATGTCTTATCCAGAAAAATATGACGAAAACTTAAAATTTTGGAGATTAGACACTTTACCATTTTTACCAAAAGAATATAAATATGAAGTAATACCAAGTGTAGAAAAACAATTTAATATAATAAAGAATCTTTTGCTTAGAGAAGATGTAGATACAATTTATGTATCTACAGACTCAGGGCGTGAAGGAGAATACATATATAGATTAGTTGAACAAGAAATAGGACTAAAAGGGAAAACAAGAAAAAGAGTATGGATAGATTCTCAAACAGAAGAAGAAATAAAAAGAGGAATAAAAGAAGCAAAAGACTTAAGTGAATATAATAGTTTATCAGACTCTGCATATCTAAGAGCAAAGGAAGATTACTTAATTGGAATAAACTTTTCTAGGCTTTTATCAATCATATATGGTAGGCGAGTTGCAAAAAAAATTAATGAAGACAAAATATCTATTTCAGTTCGGAAGAGTTATGACCTGTGTTTTAGGCATGGTTGTTTCAAGAGAAAGAGAAATTAGAAACTTTGTAAAAACACCTTATTATAAAGTAATAGGAGAGTTTGGAGAAGAAAAATCATTTAAAGCAGAATGGAAAGTAACAGAAAAGTCTTTATTATTTAACTCGCCAAAACTATATAATGAAAATGGCTTTAAAAAAGAAAATGATGCAAAAGAATTTATTGCATCATTTGCAGGAAAAAAAGCGAAGATTCTTGAAGTAAAAAAATCAAAGAAAAAGGAAAATGCTCCTTTACTTTTCAACTTAGCAGAAATACAAAATGAATGTACAAAAAGATTTAAAATAAAGCCAGATGAAACTTTAGGAATAATACAAGAATTATATGAAAAAAAGCTAGTAACATATCCAAGAACAGATGCAAGAGTAATTTCAACAGCTGTTGCAAAAGTAATAACAAAAAATCTAAACGGCATAGCTAAAGGATTTAAAGATGAAGAAATACAAGGCTATATCAAAAAAATGTCTGAAGAAAAATACTCAACGAATCTTATAAAAACAAAATATGTAGACGATAGCAAAATAACAGACCACTATGCCATAATACCTACAGGAGAAGGATTTGAAAATTACGAAAGATTGCAAGATTTGCAAAAACAAGTATATAGAATAATTGTAAAAAGATTTCTTGCAATATTTTATCCACAAGCAGAATTTAATAAAATTTCTGTAACAGTACAAATAGACAATGAAGAATTTACAGCAAATGGAAAAGTATGTACTAAAAAAGGATATTTAGAAATTTTAAAACCAAAGACAGAAGTAAAAGAAGGCGAAGAAGAAAATGAAGACTTAAGCATTTTAAACTCACTAAAAAAAGGACAAGAGATAGAAATAAAAAATTTTGAAACAAAATCAGCAGAAACGTCTCCGCCAAGCAGATACAACTCAGGCTCAATGATACTTGCTATGGAAAATGCAGGAAAATTAATAGAAGATGAAGAATTAAGAGAACAAATAAAAGGAGCAGGAATTGGGACAAGTGCAACAAGAGCCGAAATAATGAAAAAGCTAGAAAAAATAAACTATATAGCAATAAACAATAAAACACAAATAATAACTCCAACAGAAAAAGGCGAACTAATTTATGATGTAGTACAAAACTCAATGCCAGATATGTTAAATCCAAAACTAACTGCAAGCTGGGAAAAGGGACTTGATATGGTTGCAAAAAAACAAATTCCAGCCGACGAATTTATGCAAAAATTAGAAAGCTACATAAAATCAAAAATAAATAAACTTGTAATCCCAGCAATGTAAAAGAGAACTTAAAAAAATAAAGTTCTCTATTTTTATTGTATAAAACAGAAATAGGATACATAATCACAATAACATAAATAAAAGCATAATATATGAACATAAAGGAAGGTGAGAAATAAATGTATTCTTACATAATAAATGGGGGAACAAGGCTAGAAGGAGAAACTTATGCGTCAGGCTCAAAAAATTCATCTCTTCCTATAATTGCTGCAAGTATATTAAATGGAGGTATTACAAAACTATATAACGTACCAAATATACATGATACTCAAATGATGTTTGAAATACTTAAAAAAATAGGTTGCAAAGTAAAGAAAAATAGTGGTAAAATAGTAATTGATTCTAAAAATATAACAAATCATGAAATACCAGATGATTTAATGAGACAAATGAGGTCGTCTGTAATAATTGTTGGAGCAATGATACGGAAGAATGGGAAAAGCAAAATTCTCATATCCAGGGGGCTGTGATATAGGTGCAAGACCAATTGACCTGCATCTAAAAGCATTTAAAGAACTAGGCATAAATATAAAAGAAGAATCAGGTAGTATAAAATGCAACACAGAAAAAATTACACCAGGAGAAATACACCTCGATTTTCCAAGCGTTGGAGCAACAGAAAATATAATGCTAGTCGCAGTCTTAGCAGAAGGAACAACAATAATAAAAAATGCAGCAATGGAGCCAGAAATTGTAGACTTACAAAACATGCTAAACAAAATGGGAGCAAAAATTACAGGAGCACGGCGAAAGAGAAATAAAAATAGTACGGAGTAAAAAAATTAAAAGATGTAAGCTACAACATAATGCCAGATAGAATCGAAGCAGGAACTCTTCTTTGCGCAGTTGCAGCAACACGGCGGAAAAGTAAAACTAAAAGGAGTTCAGCCAGAACACTTAACTCCGATTCTCCATAAGCTAGAAGAAAGCGGTTCCATTATAAGTACAGGAAAAGACTATATAAGATTAGAAGCACCAAAAAGACTAAAAAGTGTAGAAATAAAAACAATGCCTTATCCAGGATTCCCAACAGATATGCAATCAGTTTTCGCATCTGCACTTACAACAGCAAAAGGTACCTCATTAGTTATAGAAAACATATTTGAAAATAGATACAAATATGTAAATGAACTAAGGAAAATGGGAGCAAAAATTACAGTCGAAGGAAAAATTTGTGTAATAAAAGGAACAAGAAGACTATATGGAGCAAATGTAGATGCAACTGATTTAAGAGGAGGAGCAAGCCTAATTGTTGCAGCATTAGGTGCAAAAGGAAAAACAGTTGTAAATAATGGACAATATATTTTAAGAGGCTATGAAGAGCTTGACAAAAAATTAAATAGTCTTGGTGCAAAAATAGAATTAAGAATAACATAAGAAAATAATATTTTCTCTAATAGGAAGACTACATATAATCTCCTATTAGAGAAAAAATAAATACAAAGGAGGGAGAGGTTTTATGCCTAAAAAGAAAAAGCAAAAAGCATACAATATGGATGACGAAATGATTATAGGATACAATGTTGGAAGTAAGAAAAAAAGAACCTCTCAAAGAAAACAGAAACGTAAAAAAAATAAAATAAAAAAGATACTACTCGTAATATTAAAAATAATATTAATACTAGCTATTATTGTTGGCATAATACTATTTTTATTCGTATCGCCTGTATTTAATATAACAAACATACGAGTAGAAGGTGCAGAAAAAATAAGTCAAAATACATATATAGTATTATCAAAAATACAAATACGGAGAAAACATATTTAGAATAAGTAAATCACAAATAAGACAAGCAATACAAAAAGAAAGCTATGTCGATGAATTACAAATAATAAGAGAATATCCAAATACAATTTTATTAAAAGTACAAGAAAGAAAACCTGCATATATGATAGAAAAAAACGGTATGTATTTATACTTAGATAAAAATGGATATGCCCTAGAAGTAAATCAAGAAAAAATAGAAGGTGTAATCTTAAAACGGTATAAATACAGACATACAAAACCTAGAACTAGGACAAAGAATAAATGAAGAAGACTTATCTAAAATAAATGATGTAATAAAAATCACAGAAGGAATAAAAAATAATAATATTTCAGAAAAAATTTTAAGTATAGACATATCAACAGATAAAAACTATATCTTAGAATTCGAAAATTCAAGAAAAAAAGTAATGCTAGGAGACACATCAGACCTAAGTACCAAAATGCTATGGATAAAATATTTTATGGAAAACAATAATGAAGAAGCAGGTACAATACACTTAGACACAAGTGATATATATTTTGATCCAGAGTGATAAGCGTTAAAAAAATAAAAATGGAGGGTAAAATGGTAGAAAAAAAACAAATAGCCATAACTATTGGAGCAATGTGCACAATATTAACAGTAGCCATAATAGTACAATTAAATACTATAAAAGCTGCAACAGAAATAGTTGGAACTACGTATGCAGAAAGCCGTTTAAAAGAAGAAGTATTAAAATGGAAATCAAATTATGAAAATTTATATAATGAATTAGAAAGAACAGGAAAAGAACTAGAAAACGTTAGACAAGAAGTTACTCAAGAAAACACAAGAGGAACAGAATTAGAAGAAGAATTATCAGAAATAAATAAAAAACTCGGACTTACTGAACTTACTGGAAAAGGAATAATTGTAACACTTGCAGATAGAGATAGTACAACTAATGCCTTAGTAGATTCTACATTAGTAGAAAACATAAGCGATTACTTAATACATGATGGAGACCTAATAGAAACTGTAAACGAATTATTTAATGCAGGAGCAGAAGCAATTTCAATAAATGGACAAAGAATAGTAAGTACAAGCTCTATAACATGTATTGGCGCAGTTGTAACAATAAATGGTGTAAAACTAAACTCACCATTTGAAATAAAAGCAATAGGAAGCCCAGAAAGCCTTTATGGAATAACAAGAAAAGGTGGAATAATAGAAAACATTGCACGGAAGAGGAGCAATTACAAAAATTGAAAAATCTGACAATATAACTGTAGAAAAATATGCAGGAACTATAACAGCTAAGTACATGAAAAATGCAGAATAAACGAAAATATTAAGAAGGGAGTCTTGAAATGAATAAAAGCAAAATTATAATGGCAGTAACTATCGGAATCATGAGCTTCATGATGATATATGTAATGCTTATACAAATAAATATCGTAAATGACGACGATAGAGAAGAATTAGAAGTAATGAGAGACACTGAACTAAGAGAACTGCTTGCAAGTTATAAGGAAAAATATGAAGATGCAGATAAACAATTAGTAGATACAAGAGCAAAAATAGAAGAATACAAAAAAGACGATAAATCAGAAGAAGATGCAGTTGCACTATTAGAAGAAGAAGTAAATCAAGCAAATATGCTCCTTGGAAAAACCAATGTAAAAGGCGAAGGCATAGTAATAACCATGGACGATAACATTAGATATGACGAACAAGAATCAAGAATTGTAGAAAGCCTTGACCTAGTTTACTTAATAAACGAATTAAAATTTGCAGGAGCAGAAGCAATATCTATAAACGACCAAAGAATCGTATCAACTAGCAATTTATTTAATATAAATAACTTAATAAATATAAACACCCAAGGAACACAAAGAACTATAAGAATTGCAGCACCTTATGTAATAAAAGCGATAGGAGATAAGAAAAATCTAGAAGCGGCACTTACAATAAAGGGTGGATTTATATATAACTATTTGCTAGACGATTATATAGTTAATGTAGAAGCAGAAGACGAAATATTTATTAATAAATACGAAGGAGATTTATCTTTAAATTATGTAAAAAAGAAGGAGGCAAAATAAATGATAATATTAGCAATTGTAATAGGATGCCTAGTAGGAATAATCTTAGGAGTAAATGCTCCAGTAATATCATATATATACTCAGATTACCTAGCAATATCAATAATTGCAGCATTAGATTCTGTATTTGGAGGAATAACAGCAACATTAAAAGAAAATTTCGACTTTAAAATATTTGTATCAGGATTTTTTGGCAATGCAATTTTATCAATGCTACTTACCTTCCTTGGAAATAAATTAAATGTAGATATATATTTAGCAGCAATAGTAGTTTTTGTTGGTAGAATGTTTAATAATTTAACAATGATTAGAAGATTTTATATAGAAAAATGGACACAAGCAAGACTAAAAAAAGCACAAGAATTAGTAAATGCAGAAAGTGCTAATAAACAAGAAAATGAGACAAAAAATGAAAGCAAAAACAATAAATAAAATACATCAAATACTAAGGAAATCAGTAGATTAGCACATATCAAGATTTATAACAAAAACGTTACAAAAATGTTACAAAAATATTACATTTTCTATTGACATTTTTTGCAAAATATTATATTCTTAAATACATGAAAATATAAAATTAATGGAGGAATAAAGTTGGCAATAGGTGATATAATTGTTGGCTTAGATATAGGGACTTCGAAGGTATCTGCTATTGTTGGAGAAGTTAACAACTTCAACCAAATCGAAATAATTTCCTCTACAAAATGCAAGTGTAGAGGCATACAAAAAGGAAAAATAGTAGATGAAGATGATATTAGTTTATCAATAGCCAAAACAATTCAAGATGCTGAAGAAGAAGCCAATTTGAAGATACACTCTGCTTATGTTACCGTTCCAGGAAAATATATTACTATTGTTCAAAATAGTATTATAAAGGAAGTAAAAGATAAATATGCAGGAATATCAGTAAAAGACGTTGGTGCAAGTATAATGCAAATAAAGGACATTGAAATCCCAGAAGGCAAAGCAATTATTGACATTGTCCCAGAATGTTTCATATTAGATAATGGAGAAAAAGTACAAGATCCAGTTGGGTGCTTAAGTGCTAATTTTACCTTGCAAGCTCAAATAATTTTAGTAGACAAAGAATACATGAAAAAAATGAGTTCAATATTCAAAAAAGCCGGCGTAGAACTAGATGGAATGGTTCCAACAGCTTTAGCTGAAAGAAATTTAATCTTAGACAGAAATGAACTAAATGACAATGTAATGCTACTCGATATAGGAGCCGGAAATATCGAAATAGGTGTATTTGAAGGAACAAAATTTGTCTATACAAATACGATACCCCTAGGTGGAGACACAATAAGAAGAGACATAGAACTTGTATTAAACATTTCAGAAGAAGAAGCAGACAAATTAAAAAGACAATATGGACTTGCCTTAAAATCATTTATTGATAATGATAATGACATATTCTTGAATACATATAAAGGCGAAAATAAAAACAAAACCATTAAAAGTTCAGAACTTATAGAAATAATTGAAGCAAGGATAGAAGAGATGTTTTCTCTAGTAAATATGGACATAATTAACCAAGGGATAAAACAAAGAATAAACAATGTAATTTTAACTGGACAAGGTATAACGAATATAAATAAAAGCGATGTAGCAGGAAAAATTATATTAAATATACCAGTTAAAATATCAACAGGAAGACTGGTAAGTACAGTAAAGCCAAGCTTTAGAACAGCTTATGCCTTAGTTAGATATGTAGCATCAAAGCCTTTTTCAAAATCAGTGGCGAGCACAATAGACGTAACAAGTGACGAAAGTATTTTTAAAACAATACTTGAAAGAATAAAAGAATTTTTTTATAGTTAAAAGATAAGGAAGGAGCAAAATAAGTATGTTAGGGTATGACGAAATGGATAAAAATATGGATGAAAATGCAGTAATAAAGGTAATCGGTGTTGGAGGAGCAGGAAACAACGCTGTAAATAGAATGATTGCAAGTGGAATAAAAGGAGTAGAATTTATCTCTGTAAATACCGATAGACAAGCTCTAAAAACTTCTAATGCAAGCACAAAAATACAAATAGGAGAAAAAATAACAAGAGGGCTTGGAGCAGGAGCAAATCCAGATATTGGAGCACAATCAGCAGAAGAAAATAAAACAGAAATAGCAGAAAGCCTTAGAGGAGCAGATATGGTATTTGTAACAGCAGGAATGGGCGGAGGAACAGGAACAGGTGCTGCTCCAGTTGTTGCAAGCGCTGCAAAAGAAATGGGAATACTTACAATAGGTGTAGTAACAAAGCCATTTACATTTGAAGGCAAAAAAAGACTATCACAAGCAGAAAGAGGAGTAGAAAGCCTAAAATCTAAAGTTGACGCATTAGTCGTAATACCTAATGACAAACTTTTACAAATAATAGATAGAAAAACATCAATGATAGAAGCATTTATGATGGCAGACGATGTATTAAGACAAGGTGTACAAGGAATATCAGACTTAATTGCAAACCCAGGACTTGTAAACCTAGACTTTGCAGATGTTAAAACAATAATGTTAAATACAGGAATGGCACACATGGGAATAGGAACTGCAACAGGTGAAAACAGAGCAGAAGATGCTGCAAAACAAGCAATACAAAGCCCATTACTAGAAACATCTATAGAAGGTGCAAGAGGAGTAATCATTAATATAACAGGTTCAAGTAGTGTTGGATTACAAGAAATAAATACAGCAGCAGAATTAGTACAAAGAAGCGTAGACCCAGAAGCAAATATCATATTTGGTACAGCAATTGATGAATCATTAGAAGACGAAATCGTTATAACAGTCATTGCAACTGGATTTGATAAAGATAGACCAGTATCAAATATGGGAGTTGAACAAATAGTTTCAAAAGCATGGGATAAAAAGATTACATCAGTTCCTACATCAGGAGAAAGTGTAAGCACAAATTCACAAGACCTAGACATACCATCTTTCCTTAGAAAAAATAAAGGATTATCAAAATAAGAATTATATAGTGAAAAAGACCTAAGCAATTAGGTCTTTTTCACTATATAAAAATCATATTTTATCTAAGATTTGTCAATATATAAGCAAGGCAAATTTACATTAATTCTTATTATTGCAAATAAAAAAATTAGTGATATAATAAACTTTGAAAAAAATGGAATAATATTAAAATATGCAAAAATTAACTAAGGAGATGGATTGCAAAATGTTAAACACAAAAGAAGAAGTAAACATCGAAAAAGAATATAAAAAAGAAAGTAGCTTAAGTAAAGAAGAATTCATAAAAGAATTTAACATCAAAGAAAAAGGATTAAGTACACAAGAAGCTATAAAAAGAAATGTAAAATATGGCTTAAATGAAATAAAACAAGAAAAGCCAAAAAAATGGTATCACTATTTTTTATCAAGTCTATTTAGCCCTTTCAATAATATATTATTTGGAATTACCTGCATTTTATTTTATACAGACGTATATCTTGCAGAAGAACCAAGCTATGCAAACATAATAGTTATAGCAATATTAGTAATTTCAAGTACACTTTTAGAATTTTTCCAAGAATATAGCTCAAATAAAGCAGCAGAAAAATTAAAAGAACTAATCGCAACAACTACAACAGTAATAAGGGACGGAAAAGAAAAACAAATCCCAATAAATCAAGTAACAATTGGAGACGTTGTATTACTCTCAGCAGGAAGCCTAGTACCAGGAGATGCTAGAGTATTAGAAGCAAAAGACTTATATGTAGGTCAATCGTCATTAACAGGAGAATCGGAAGCGGTCAAAAAAACACCAGATGCAAATGTTAATTTTGAAAATATATCTGATATAGAAAATATATGCTTTATGGGAACAAACGTAATTAGCGGAAGCGCAAAATGTGCAATAATAAAAATATCAGATGGCACTTACTTTGGAAAAATAGCACATACATTACAAACAGGAAAACCAAAATCTGCTTTTCAAACAGGAATAGAAAACATAAGCAAATTATTAATAAAATTCATGATAATATTAACTCCAATCGTATTTATATTAAATGTTGTAAAACACAGCACAGTAACAGCATTTACATTTGCAGTTGCAATAGCAATATGTATAACACCTCTTTTGCTACCTGTAATATTAACTTCGAGCCTTTCAAGAGGTGCAGTTAGAATGTCTAAGAAGAAAACAATTGTAAAAAAATTAGACGTAATACAAAGTTTTGGAGCAATAAATATTTTATGCACAGATAAAACAGGAACACTAACAGAAGACAAAATAGTATTAGAAAAATACTTAGATATTTATGGAAATGAAGACAATAGAATTTTAAAACATGCCTTTTTAAATTCATATTTTCAAACTGGATTAAGAAACAACATAGATATAGCTGTAATAGATAGAGCAAAGCAAAACGGAATAGACGAAATTAGCAAAAAATATAAACTAATAGATGAAATACCATTTGATTTCTCACGTAGACGCTTATCAGTCATAGTATCAGATGGTGAAAAAAAGCAACTCATAACAAAAGGTGCAGTTGAAGAAATACTTGATATTTGTACAATGGTAGATTATCAAGGACAAACCTCACCAATAACAAAAAAGATAAAAGATAATATAATAGAAATTTCAAAAAATCTGAACAAAGAAGGATTAAGAGTAATTGCAGTATGCCAAAAAAATGATATAAATGAAGTAACAGAATTTACAGTAGAAGAAGAAAAAAATATGGTATTACTAGGCTTCATAGGATTTTTAGACCCACCAAAAGAAACAGCTATTTCTGCAATACAAGAACTAAATGATGCAGGAATAAGAGTAATTGTTTTAACAGGAGATAATGCAGAAGTAACCAAAAGTATCTGTGAAAAAGTAAATATAAATTCAGAAGTCATAATCGATGGAAGCCAAATTGAAAAAACAACAGATAGAGGAGTTTTAAGATTACTAAAAAAATGTAATATATTTGTAAAATTATCACCAATACAAAAAGCAAGAATTGTGCGAATTCTAAAAGAAAATGACAATATTGTAGGGTATATGGGAGATGGTATAAACGATGCACCATCACTTATAAACTCAGACGTAGGAATATCAGTTGATACAGCTGTAGATATAGCAAAAGAATCAGCAGATATAATCCTACTTGAAAAAGACTTACACGTTTTACTAGATGGCGTAAAAGAGCGGAAGAAAAACCTTTGCAAATTTAATGAAATATATAAAATTATCAACAAGTTTCAACTTTGGAGAAGTAGTATCAGTAATAATCGGAAGTGTCATACTACCATTTTTACCTGAAACACCAATACAATTACTTGTAGAAGGATTATTGTATGACTTCGGACAACTTACCTTACCATTTGACAATGTAGACGAAGAATATTTGGCAAAACCTAGAAAATTTAATGTAAAAAGCCTAAAAAAATTCATGTTATTTATGGGACCAGTAAGCTCTATATTTGACTTAATAATATTTGCTTTATTATTAGGAGTGTTTAAATTACACGATGTAGCAATATTCCAAACAACATGGTTTTCATATAGCATCTTTTCAAACTTGCTAGGTATGCACGTAATTAGAACAGCAAAATTACCATTTGTAGAAAGCAATGCACATAAATTAGTATATTTTTCTTCAATTGTTCTAGCAATTGTAGGATTGATAATACCATATACTTGGTTAGGAAGTCTTATAGGACTTGCACCTATACCATTTGCTTTTATTCCAATGATAATAGTAATTCCAATCTTATATTGTTTCGTTGCACTTATAGCAAAGAAGATATATATAGATATGTATGGAGAATGGATTTAAAATGTGAAAATTTGGACATAAATCTTGATTTTTATTTGTGTTTAATATACAATAAAATTGGTGAAAAACATTGGGAAAAAAGAGTAAAAATAAAAAACAAAAGAAAGTAGAGGATAAAGCCGTTCCAGCAAATAGAATAATTGTAACAACGCTAATTATTCTATTTCTATTTATATGCCTAGTTTCAAGAATAGGTTGGATACAGTTTGTTGATGGTGCAGAATTAAGAGAACTTGCCTCAAGGCAACAAACACTTAATAAAATTATAACTCCAGCTAGAGGAACAATATATGATACAAACGGAAAAGCTCTTGCAAGAAGTGCAAAAGTTGATACAATAACAATAAACCCTTCGAAATTTATACTAAAAAATAAAGAAGCAGAAACGAAAGCTCTGCAAGAAAAAGTTGCAAAAGGCTTATCAGATATTTTTGAACTAGAATATGATGCAGTTCTTGCTAAAGTTTGTAGCTCTAATTCAGTTGAAACTATCATAAAAAAAGTTGAGCAGGAAAAAGTAGATGAGCTAGAAGCATGGATGAAGGAAAGCAAAATACAGTCTGGAATAAATATAGACGAAGATAATAAAAGATATTATCCTTATGGAAGTTTAGCAGCACATGTAATAGGATTTATGGGCGAAGATGCAGGACTATATGGAATTGAAAATAAATGGGATTCAGTTCTTAAAGGAACACAAGGAAAAATAGTAACAACAAAGGATGTAAGTGGAGAAGAAATCTCAGATAATGCAGAACAATATGTCGAAGTTGAAGATGGTAGTGATCTTTATTTAACAATAGATGTTAATATACAAAGAATAGTTGAAGGGTACCTTGAAGAAGGAGTTAAGCAATATAATGCAACTGCTGGTTCAGCAATAGTTATGGATCCAGAAACAGGTGATATTCTTTCAATGGCAACATATCCTAGCTATGATTTGAATGACCCATATACGATAAATAATGAAGAGGACAAAAACAATTGGGATAATTTGTCAAAAGAAGAAAGAGATAATAAGTTATTTAATATGTGGGCAGATAGAAATTTTTCAAGAACTTATGAACCAGGCTCGACTTTTAAATTAATAGTAACAGCAGCAGCATTAGAGGAAGGAATAGCTAAAACTGATGTAGCAAACGATTTTAATTGTACAGGTTCTATCCAAGTAGGAGATAGAACAATAAAGTGTGCATCTTCAGCAGTACATGGTTCGCAAACATTAAGACAAGCCTTAGGAAATTCTTGCAACAGTGCCTTTATACAACTAGGACAAAGAATAGGAAAAACAACATTATATAGATATTTCAAAGCCTTCGGGTTATTTGAAAGAACAGGTATACAAATAACAGGAGAAAGCAGAAGTAATTTTCATAAGATAGAAGATGTAGGACCTGTAGAACTTGCAACAACATCATTTGGACAAAGATTTGATATAACGCCACTACAACTAATTACAGCAGTTTCAGCTATAGCAAACGACGGTGTATTAATGCAACCAAGAATAGTAAAAGAAATTTATGATGTTGATACAAAAACTAAAGAAGAAGTAAAAACTAATGAAGTTAGAAAAGTAATATCAAAAGAAACAGCGGAAAAAATAAGAAGTATGATGAAATATGTTGTAACAGATGGTGGAGGAAAATTTGGAAAAGTAGAAGGATATAGCATTGGAGGAAAAACAGGTACATCTGAGCCATCTCCTACAAAGCAAGAAGAAGGATTTACAGTTTCATTTGTATCAGTTGCGCCAATAGAAAAACCAGAAGTAGTTGTATTAGTTGCAATATATCATCCAGTTGGCGAAAATCCTTATGGAAGTAAAATTGCAGCACCTATCGTATCAAAAATGTTATCAGAAATACTACCATATATGGGAATTGCATCAGAAAATTCAGATACAACAGCTACAACAACAAAAGCAACAAATATGTTACAAGTGCCAAACGTACAAAATAAAACTTTAACAGAAGCAAAGAAAAATTTGGAAAATCTTGGATTCAAAGTTGTATGTGAGGAAACTCAAAATAGCAATGGCGTATTAGTTAAAGAACAAGTACCAGCTTATGGAACCAATGTATTAAGCGGAGCAACTGTAGTATTATATACAGAAGAAAACGATGTTAGGACCTCTGTTACTGTACCAAAACTTGTAGGGCTTACATTGTCTGAGGCAAAGGATGCTTTGTCTGAGAAAAACCTAAATATTTCGTATTCGGGAAGCGGAAAAGTCGTAAGCCAAAGTGAGCAAGAGGGAAGTTCAGTTGAACAAGGAACAATAATAAAAATAAAATTGGAATAATAAAGGAAAGTTTCTAATAAAAATGGTGTATATAGATATAAAGAAAAGCTATACAAAGGAAGATATAAAAAAAGTTTCAAATATAATAGAAAATGGGGGAGTTGCAATACTCCCAACCGATACGGTATATGGCATTGTCGCAGATGCGTTTAATGAAGAAGCTGTTAGAAAAATTTATGAGATAAAAGAAAGAAACTTCTCAAAGCCATGCAATATACTTGTGTCAAATGAAAATATGATAAAAAAAGCAGTAGCAGGATTATCAGAAAAAGAGGAGAAGGTTATAAAAAACTTCTTTCCAGGAGCATTAACTCTTATAGTAAAAAAATCTAAAGATATACCAAGTTTAGTTACTGCAGGGCTTGATACTGTAGGAATTAGAATGCCAAAAAATAAATTTTTGCTAGAACTAATTGAAGAAATAAATAGACCAATAGTTGCAACTAGCCTTAATATATCAGGAGAAGAAAGCAAAATAAACGTAAATTACATACCTAGCAAAATAAGTAGCAAAGTAGATTGTATAGTAGACGCAGGGGAAACAAAGGTAAAGGTACCATCGACGATAATTGCAATAGAGGAAAGTGCAGTAAAAATTATTAGAGAAGGACCTATAACAAAAAGCAAAATTGAAGAGGGGATAAAATAAAATGATAGGATACATAGTTACATTAATAGTTAGTATGATACCAATAATAGAGCTAAGAGGAGCAATACCAATAGGAGTTTTAACATTTCATTTAAGTTATGCAGAGGCATTTATAATAAGTTTTATTGGAAACATAATACCAGTATATTTTATAGTTAAATTTATAAGACCAATATTTGATTTACTTAGACATTTAAAGATATTTAGAATAATAATAGATTGGATTACAGAAAAAGCAACAAAGAAGATAGCAGAGAGTAAAAAGTTACAAACTGCAACTCTTTTAGGATTATATCTATTTGTTGCAATACCACTTCCAGGAACAGGAGCATGGACAGGAGCGCTAATTGCAAACTTTTTAGACCTACCTCCAAAGAAGGCATGCCCTACAATATATGTAGGTGTATTTACTGCGGGAGTAATTATTTTAGCATTAACTGCCATAGCAAATGGTGGTATAAATTATTTGTTTTCACATATATAAAAAAACGTACAAAAAACTTCAAAATTTTTTGAAAAAAGTATTGACACAGAAAACTAATTATGTTATCATAATATTACACTACACGAAACGAAGAATAACATATTAAAAAGTGTATATAAATATAATATACAAACTGGTAATATATTAGGTGTACAAAAAGAAAATTGCAGTTAAATTACTGGTTTTTATTTTGCCCTAAAAACACTTAAAAAATTTTAAAAAAGTTTTAAAAAAGGTGTTGACATTTGTTTCGAAAAAGTGTATAATAAAAAAGCTTTATGACACTGACATAAAAAGTACATTGAAAAGTAAACAAAAAATCCTTTAAGAGACCAAGCGGAAGTGTATTGAAAAATACATGAAAGTATAAAAATAATGATGAAGTTAATGAGTTAAGAAAACTCAAAAAAAATAGTTCTCAAAATCAGAGAACAATATTTCACATCAAAAACGAGTAATGCGAGGAAAACGAGGCAAATTACCGCAGATAGACCTGGCGGTCATCGAGGATAATTTGTCCGAAGTTTGACAAAGCAGGACGACGTTTTTCATGTGAAAGACAATTTGAGAGTTTGATCCTGGCTCAGGATAAACGCTGGCGGCGCACATAAGACATGCAAGTCGAACGAACTTAATATCTTGCTTGCAAGATAAGCGGTTAGTGGCGGACTGGTGAGTAACACGTAAGAAATCTGCCTATCAGAGGGGAATAACAGTGAGAAATCATTGCTAATACCGCATATGCCATAACTGTCGCATGACAGAAGTGGGAAAGGAGCAATCCGCTAATAGATGAGCTTGCGGCTGATTAGCTAGTTGGTGGGGTAAAGGCCTACCAAGGCGACGATCAGTAGCCGGACTGAGAGGTTGAACGGCCACATTGGGACTGAGATACGGCCCAGACTCCTACGGGAGGCAGCAGTCGGGAATATTGCGCAATGGAGGGAACTCTGACGCAGTGACGCCGCGTATAGGAAGAAGGTTTTCGGATTGTAAACTATTGTCCACAGGGAAGATAAAAGA
>CANRAW010000017.1 GCA_947628715.1 uncultured Clostridia bacterium | reverse complement strand
TATATGTATGCTATTATTTGCGTATACACCAACACATATTATATTTAAGGAGAAAAAAATATGGAAGAAAACCTATATAATATTGGGATAGAAAGAGAAGGACTAAGATGTAATAAGAACGCAGAACTTTCAAAAAATCCACACCCAGAAGTTTTTGCAGATAAAATGAAAAATAATTTTGTAACAACTGATTGGGGAGAAGCTCAGATGGAGCTTAGAACATTAGCATGCAAAGATACTAGTGAATGTTATGAGAAACTTAACGAAATTACAAATGTTGTGTTGTGCGAGTTAAATAATAAGCAAGAACTACTATGGCCATATAGTATGCAATGTATTCTTCCAAGAGAAGAAGAATTTCCATGGGGAGATTATGGAAAACATGTAGAAGAACATGAATACGAAATGTATTTATATAAAAAATATGGGTATAAAATGCACTGTATGTCAGGAATACATGTTAATTTTTCTTTTAATAAGGTGTTATTTGACCAAATAAAGAATACGTACAAAAATATTCCAGAAGTTTTAGATGATGCTTATTTTAAGATTATGAGAGTTTTTATGAAAAAAGCATGGATATTAATGTATTTCTTTGGTGCAACACCTTTACAATTAGAAGATGATGAGACAAGCATATTATCTCTAAGAAATTCAGAAAAGATAGGATTTACAAATACTAAAAAAGTATGTGTTGATTTATCATGCAAAGAAAAATACATTGAATCAATAAACAAGTTAATTGATAATAAAGAGATAAAAACTGCTAAAGAGGTTTACATACCAATTAGAGCAAAATCTAGCAATAAACAACAAACACTTGGAGATCTTGAAAAAGAAAAGATAAATCATATAGAAGTTAGATTATGTGATATTAACCCTTTTGATAAATGTGGCATAAATAAAGAGCAAATGGATATGACTGTGTTATTTTTAATAAAATGCCTTATTGAAGACGAAAATGCAGTAAAAGAGTATAATTACAAAGATGTTGCAAAAAATGGGTTAAACAATGAACAATTAAGTGAGCTTAAAGATGAACTAAATTCGTATAAAGAATTAAATGACATATTTGGGCTTGATTTTGAAGATAGTATTGAAAAATATTCTAAAGACATTTTAGAAGGCGGAAAAACTATAGCAGACGAAGTAAGAAATCTTGCTAAAAGAGATGGATTAAAAAATGGAATCCTAGAACTTGCTAATAAATATAGCGAAGAAGCTGAAAAAATGAGATATAAAATAACAGGACATCCTAATCTAGAAGCATCAACACAAATATTAATAAAGGATGCTATTGCAAGAGGTATAGATTATACAATTATTGATGAAAAGAAGAGTTTTGTAGAATTTACAAATGGCAAAGTAAGAGAATGTGTAATTCAAGCTTCAAAAACTTCTAAAGATTCATACATATATCCTTTTATCACTGATGATAAAGTATATGCAAAGAAAATAATGATGGAAAATGGAATTGACACGCCAAAATTTATTTGTTTAAACAATAAAATGAGCAAAGGAAAAATAGAAAGAATAATAAAATCTTTTGTAGGTCAAAAGGTTGTTGTTAAACCTAAGACAACAAATTATGGCGATGGAATTACAATAATTGATACAGGGGCGACAGAACAAAATTTGTCTCGTGCCATAGAATATGCGTTTACGTTTGATTCAGATGTTTTAATAGAAGAATATTTTAAAGGCAATGAATATAGATTTTTAGTAATAGATGGAAAATGTATCCATGTATCTTGGAGAAGATGTACAAGCGTAGTTGGAGATGGTGTATCTACAATACAAGAGTTAATAGATAAAAAGGTAAAAAGTTTAGTTTATACTAGATTTGAAAGAAAAATAGTTGTAAATGACCTTATGCTAGAGTACCTTGCAGAGCAGGGATATTCTTTAGAATATGTACCTCCAAAGGATAAGAGAATATTTCTTCACAAAATTTCAAATGTAAGTAAAGGCGGAGAAGGAGTAGGCGTTTATGATATAATGCCAGACTATTTTAAAAAAATTGCAGAAAAGTTAGTTAAAGCATATAATGCAAAAATATGTGGAGTTGATATTATAATTGATGATTTAAACTCAACTAACTATAAAGTAATTGAGTTAAATGATAATCCAGGTATTCTTTCAAACGAATATCCAGTTGAGGGAAAAGGTGCAAAGGTTGGACTAGAAATACTTAAATTATTAAAATTAATAGAAGATTAGTTCAAAAAAAGCAAATGCAAGGAAGGATATCGTTTGTACAATTAGTAGCAGAATTTATAATTGCAGGGGAAGTAATAAAAAAACAAAAAAACATTTGCAAAAAATTTTTTTTAGTGATAAAATATACAAAGTCGACACAGCGTAACTGCGTATAAGATTGACTCTTATATGCAGTATTTTTTTTTGAAAAAAAACAAGAAAATAAAGGAGGAATTCGTAAAAAATGAACGAAGAAAATAAGTTTTTAGGAAATGAGAAAATTTCAAAATTATTATTAAAATTTTCAATTCCATGTATTTTATCACTTTTAATCAGTTCACTATATAATATTGTTGACCAAATATTTATTGGCAATAGTGAAATAGGTTATTTGGGAAATGCAGCTACAACAATAGTATTCCCTATTACAATTATTTCGGTTGCTTTTGCATGGTGCTTAGGAGATGGAAGTGCAGCTTTTTTATCTTTATGCCAAGGTAGAAAAAATACAAAAGATGCTGATAAAGCAATAGGAAACAGTATATTAGTTTCAGCTATAATAAGCATTATTTTTGTTATTTTAGGATTTATTTTTATGGATAAATTATTATACCTTTTTGGTGCTTCAGATGCTTCTATAGGTTTAGCAAGAGACTATTTTAAAATTATATTGTCAGCAATACCTATTTATATGCTTGCTAATACTGTCAATAGTATTATTCGTGCTGATGGCTCGCCTACATATTCAATGTTTTCAACTTTAATAGGAGCAATTTTAAACATAATCTTAGATCCGATTTTTATTTTTGCATTAAAAATGGGAATAAAAGGTGCAGCCTGGGCAACGATTTTAGGTCAAATCGTATCATTTATTGTGTCATTTGTATATTTCTTTAAGAGTAAGACATTTAAGTTATCATTAGATAGTTTTAAAATAAATTTTTCAATTTTTGGAAATGTAGTTAAACTTGGTGTGTCGACGTTTATAACTCAAATGTCAATTGTTGTGATTTCACTTGTTTGCAACATTATGCTTGCAAAATATGGTGCAATGTCTAAATATGGAAGTGATATTCCAATAGCGGTTATAGGTATTTGTATGAAAGTCTTTACCATTGTTATTAATGTTGTAGTTGGAATTATTTTAGGTGCCCAGCCAATATTAGGATACAATTTTGGGGCAAAAAAATATAATAGAGTAAGACAAACATTTAAAATAGTTATAACTGTAACATTTATAGTAGGAATTATATCAACATTTATTTTTGAAGTATGTCCAGAATTAGTAATAAAATTATTTGGAACAGAAGATGAACTTTATATGGAATTTGCAGTAAAGACTTTTAGAATTTTTCTAATGTTTGTAACGTTTACTTGTATTATAAAAGTTATTTCAATATTTTTCCAAGCAGTAGGAGAACCTATCAAGGCTACAATAGTATCACTTGCAAGGGATATTGTGCTATTTGTGCCACTTGTAATAATACTACCAAAGTATTTTGGTGTAGAAGGTCCACTTTGTGCAGCTCCTTCTGCAGATATTTTCGCTTTTGTAATTTCAACTATTTTGGTTGCAATGTTCTTTGAAGGAATATCAAAAGAGGAGGAAAACGAAAATACAAATGCTTATGTTCAAAAATCCAAAAAAGGTGTTATTATTACAATTTCAAGAGAACATGGTAGCCAAGGAAAATATATTGGAAAGCTAGTTGCAGAACAGTTAGGAATACCATATTATTACAAGGAAATGACTGCAATAGCTGCTGAGCAAAGCGGGTTGGATAAGGAATTCGTTTCAAAAATTAATAGAACTAATAACATAATACATGATTTATATTTAACAACATCGCCAGTTCAATATGCAATTGATGCACAAAATAAAGCTATTCGCAATATTGCAGAACAGGGAGCCTGTGTATTAGTAGGAAGGGCAGCAGATTATGTATTGCAAGATTATAATAATTTAGTTAAAATTTTTATTTATGCTCCAAAAGATTATAGAGTAAAAAATATTATGGAGATGTATAATGATAATGAAAAAGATGCTATTAAAAATGTTGAAAATTCAGATAAAAATAGAGCAAGTTATTACAAGATAATTTCTGGAAAAACATGGGGAGATGTTAATAATTATAATTTATGTATTGATTCTTCTATAGGAAAAGAAAAAACGGCTAAGATTATATGTGAATATGTAAATAGTATGGTATAAAATAAATAATTTAATGTTATAAATAAGAAAAAAAGCAAGTAATGTTGAAAAATTACTTGCTTTTATGCTATTATATAACTAAATAGTAAATTATAAAGGAGAGATGTTTATGTTAAATGCAGTAAAAAGAGTAGCAATAGTTCTTCTAGGAGTTATTTTACAATTTGGAATTGCTATTATGATAAGACTATTTTTTTACAAATACCTTGGAATTTTTACTTTGTTTTATAGTATTATAAGCATTTTAATTGTTCTTGGCATATTAAAAGAAAGCACAAGACTTTCAAATGATTTACCATGGATAATACTTATTTTGATATTCCCAATATTTGGAACAATTTTGTTAATTACATTAGGAAGAAGTTATTCTAAAAATAGATTATTAAAAAGCATATTTGAGCATGAAAAAATGTATAATGAATATTTAATTCAAGATAAAAAAGTAAAGCAAGAAGTAGATAATCAAAATTTAGATAATATTAAATACTTAATGAACAGAACCAATTTTGTTGTAAGCACTAATAATGAAATTACTTATTATAATTTCGGAGAGAAATTTTACCCAGAATTATTAAAGGAATTAAAGAAGGCAGAAAAATTTATCTTTATGGAATATTTCATTATTAATGAAGGAGTTATGTGGAATGGCATTTTAGACATATTAAAAGAAAAGGTAACTCAAGGTGTAGATGTTAGAATATTATATGACGATATGGGCAGTGTTGCAATGCTTTCAACGAATTATTCAAAGAAACTAGCAAAGTATGGTATAAAATGTATTCCATTTAATAAATTAAGTCCTTTTAGAGGAATATTTATGAATAATAGGGACCATAGAAAAATTACTGTTATAGATGGAAAAGTTGCTTTTTCTGGTGGAGTTAATTTAAGTGATGAATATATAAATGTTAATAGTAAGCTAGGAATATGGAAAGATAACGGAATTAGGATTGTTGGTGATGCAGTTTGGAACTTAACAGTTATGTTTTTAACTATGTGGAACGCTAACATAAATGAGGATAAAGATATTACAAAGTTCAAATATAATTTTGAACCTAGTGATAAAAATAATGGTTATGTTATTCCTTATGGAGTTGCACCATTACATAAAGACTTAATTGGAGAAGATGTTTATATCAACATGATAAATAGTGCTAAGAAATACTTGTACATAATGACACCATATTTAATAATTGATATTGATATGGTTAATGCACTTTGTAGAGCAGCTAAAAGAGGTGTTGATGTAAGAATTGTTGTGCCAGGTATTCCAGACAAAAAAATAGTTTATATGCAAACATCATCATTTTTCAGATTATTACATGATAATGGAGTAAAAATTTATAAATATACTAAAGGATTTGTTCACTCAAAGGTATTTATATCAGATGATATTAGGTCAGTAGTTGGAACAATAAATATGGATTATAGAAGTTTATATCTTCATTTTGAAAATGGAATCTATATGGAAAATGTTGGTGAAATAAAGGAAATATTTAACGATTTTGAAAGCACTTTTAAAGATTGTCAAAAGTTAAATGACAAAGATGTTAAAGCAGGAGTTATAAAATCTTTATGGCAAGCTGTTTTAAGACTATTTGCACCGTTGTTTTAATATGCAAGTAGTAATGTAAATTATACAAATGCCTACGACCCTACAAAAAAAGTAATATAAAGTTATAAATAAATTACATTATTAGTTAGAAAATATATGGATTTTTTTAAGGAAATAGTTTATAATGTTATATAATAGGAGAGTGGTAAAAAATGACGCATGAATTTGCTAAATATCCTGATGGAACAGTAGGAGTATTTTCAGATATTGGAAAGAAAGAAAATGATGAAGAATATGTTAGAGTTACTTTTGAAAGACCAACGGAAGATGGATTTGATACTTATGTAATTGAACTCCCAAGTTATGAGATTGTTTTAGATAAAGGAAATTATTCTAATGAAGAAAAGAAAAAGTTTTTAGAAATTGTAAAAAATGGCTCATCCTTCTTTTTTAAATATGCACGAATAGGAGGTTTAGAAATTGCCTAATATTTTTGAATTACAACGGATATAAAATATATTTTTGGACAAATGAAAATGATGAACCTATTCATGTTCATATTTCTAAAGGAAAACCAAATATAAATGCAACTAAAGTATGGCTAACTCAGTCAGGTG
This sequence comes from uncultured Clostridia bacterium, assembly GCA_947628715.1. Classification (GTDB taxonomy): domain Bacteria; phylum Bacillota; class Clostridia; order TANB77; family CAG-508; genus JAAWPK01. Next base: position 23,640 of record CANRAW010000017.1, on the reverse strand, counting down.
GTTGTATTGTTTGTCATAATAAAAGCAAAATTCCAGAAAAGGAATTAAATGTAATTTGTGAGGATATTTCTTTACACTATTATCAAATTGTTGAAATGTGGAAGATAATTCATGCGGGACATATAAAGTTTTATTGTTAGAATATTATTTATTAAGTAAGTGATTATTTACAATCACTTACTTTTTTGATATACTTTAGTCATATAAATATTATTACATATAAAATAAAAGAGAGAAACTATAGAAAAAGAGGGGAAAATGAATATTCTAGAAATAAATTGTAATAGCAAAAAAGTTTTAATTCTATCATGTGGAACAGGAGGGGGACATAATACAGCGGCAAGAGCTATACAAGAAGAACTATTAGAAAGAGGAATAAAAGCTGATTTTAAGGAATATTTAGAAATTATTAATCCAGATTTAAAAGATAGGGTTAATAATTTATATATAAAATCTACAAATAAAAATGGCAAAGTTTTTAAAAGAGTATATCATTTAGGAAAAATTTACGAAAAAACAGGACTAAAATCACCTGTATATTTTTTTAATAGTTTAAGTAAGAAAAAACTTTATACATATATTAAAGAAAATGGATATTCCTTCATAATTACAACACATTTATTTGCAGCTCAGGCATTAACAGCAATAAAAAAAGAGCATCATATTAATTTTATGCAGGTTGCAACTGACTATGTAAGTATACCTTTTTGGGAGGAAACAAATCCGGATTATTTTGTTATTCCGAGTAAAGAATTAGAAGCGGATTTTATACAAAAAGGCATGAAACCGCAAAAATTATTGCCATTAGGAATACCTGTAAGAAAACAATTTAGGCAAGAAGAATATAATGAAAGTAAAATAAAAGAACAACTTAAGTTAGATTTTAATAAAAGGTACATTTTAATTTTAAATGGAAGTATGGGGTTTGGCAATGTAAAGAAAATGGCAAAGAAATTATTAGAAAATACGAAGAATTACACTTTTATTATTTCTTGTGGGAATAATCATAAATTGTATGATTATCTTCGTAATGAATACAAAAACAGTGATAGGATAATAGCATTATCATATACAAACGAATTAGAAAAATATATGGCAATTTGTGAAGTAATACTTAGCAAACCAGGCGGACTTACAACAACTGAGATTGCTGTAATGGGAAAACCGCTTATCCATATTATGCCAATACCTGGATGTGAAAATAATAATGCAGATTTTTTTGCTGAAAGGCAAATGTCGTTAAAGTGTAGTAATATAGAACAAGTAGTAAAAAATACCAAAGAATTAATGGAAAATAAAGCACAACAAAATATGATGATTGAAAAGCAAAAAGAATACATATTAGGGGATGCTTGTGAGAAAATAGCTGAGATTGTTATAAAAGAATTAGATAGAGGCAAAATACGGTGAAAGGGTAACATATTAAGGAAAGTATGGAAGAAAAAGAGCCAAATGAAAATGAAGATGTTATTCATCTATACGAGCCATTAGAGTTTGATATAGATGAAAATTATCAGTATATTAAAGATGGAAAAATATTTACATTTTTTTCTAATTTATTATATTATGGAGTAGCTATTCCAGTTCTAAAAGTTTTAGATAAGATAGTTTATGATTTAAAAATAGAAGGAAAAGAAAATATTAAAAATTTGAAAACTGGAGCAATAAGTGTATCTAATCATGTCTTAGTATTAGATTGCACCATGATTGGATTAGCGTTTGGATTAAAAAAAGTGTATTTTACAACAAGAGAAGGCAGTTTTAAAATACCTTTTGTGAGAAAATTAATAAAATTGTTAAGAGCAATACCAATTCCTTCCAAAATAAGTAATCAAGAATATTTTGTAAAACAATTAGATAAAGCTATACAAAATGGCAGTATAATACATTTCTACCCAGAAAAGGCATTATGGCCATATTATGAAAAAATAAGAACATTTAAGAGTGGAGCATTTAACTTTGCAATCAGAAACAATGTACCAATTATTCCTATAGTAATTACATTTAGAGAGCCAAAGGGTATAAGAAAATTTTTAAAAAAGAAAAAGGATGTTACAGTAAAAATATTAGAGCCAATAATGTATAAAGAAGATGGATATAAAAAGGATAATATTGAAAAATTTAAAGAACAGGTTCATCAAGTAATGGAAAGCAGTTTAAATGCGTAAAAATAGTAAAGAAGATATTTGCTTTACACACATTTTCTTTTATGATATACTCTAATAGAAATAAAATATACAAAAAAGAAGAGGTGTGAAATGAAAAAAATATTAAAAATATTGTTAATTATACTAGGAATAATTATAGCATTTATTGTATTGCGAGCAATAATAATTGTAGTATTTTAAAAAATTTGGAGGAAATTGAGTTATGAAAGATATAGGAAGAAATGAAGTAAATGTAGAAAAAACAAGGAATAAATTTAATTTATTTTCTATGTTATTTAATACAGCTAAAGCAAAGATAATATTTATTGGCACTGTAATTTTAATTATTGCAATAATAGTAATTATAGCCAAAATTTCTAATAAAAAAGCAACTGCTGATTTTGCATATTTGAACCAATTACTTGAAAAATCAAGTGAATTAACATCAGCAAAGTTAAAAATTACTGGAATAGAAAATTATAAAGATGCAGGAGCTATGATAATTAATAGATCTGATTTTACAATGGTGTATACGGCAACAATAAGAGCCGGAGTAGAACTTAAAGATGTTAAAATCGAACATAATGATATTACAAAAGAAATTATAATAACCATGCCAAAGGCACAAGTTTTTGATTGCCATGTTAATCAAGAAGACATTAAATATTTTGATGAAAAATTTGCATTATTTAATGTTGATTCAAAAGAAGATGCAAATAAGGCATGTGCTTTAGCAGAGCAAGATGGCATAAAGGAAGCAGAACAAACAGGAATTTTGGAATTTGCTGAAACAGAAGCGGAATATGTAATTAAAGATATTCTAACTCCAGCAATGCCAAAAGGATATACACTTACTATAAAAAAGCAGTAATTTATTTTTACTAAATAAAAATAAATTATTATACTAGACGATTGACATTTATAATATATTTTAGTATAATAATTATAGAAAATGAGCAACCACAGAAAAAGTGGCGTGCCGTTATTTAAGTGTTAAAATATAAAAGAATACATCTCTAACGACCAGGCAGAGATGTGTTTTTTTTGTTGCCTAATGTTCTTACTGTAACAACTAATGCTACAAATAAGACAATAGTTACAACAATTACCATTGCAAGTTCAAATAAAAGTATGTATATAAAAAGTAAATAAACTTGTACTAATAGCATATATGCACCGCCTCCTTTCATAAAGGAACGGCACACCACATTCTGCTTTACTCATTTTCTTTGAATATTATATATTATTAATTCTAAAAAGTCAATCAAATGTTCGTAAATAATTATATATAAATTTAATAACATATAAATATTCATTATACAAAGGCATTATTGTATAAAAATATAATAAAGTAAGAAGGATTTGAAAAAAAAGAACTTCAGTTGACAGAATAGCAAATAAATGGGTAATATTGATAGATAAAATTTTAAGTAAAAAATCTATTTTTACTAAACGATTGACATTAACAATATATTTTAGTATAATAATTATAGAAAATGAGCAACCACAGAAAAAGTGGTGTGCCGTTATGTTATTGAAAAATTAAAAAGGTACATCTCTAACGGTCAAGCAGAGATGTACTTTTTCTGTTGTCGAGTTTTCTTAAAAGTAATGATATTTTACACAAATATACTCCAAATAGTATTAGTAATTATGCAAAGGATGATACCGCAAATAGTTGGAATTGCAAATGCAAGGAAAGTCCATTTCACACTTTTGGTTTCTTTAAAAACAGTAATAAGTGTTGTACTACAAGGAAAATGCAAAAGTGTAAATAGCATTACATTTATTCCAGTAATTAAAGTCCAACCATTTTGAAGCAAGATATTTTTTATAGCAAAGGTATCGTTTAAATCAACCAAAGAGCTTGCAGACATATAGCTCATTAAAATAATTGGAAGAACTATTTCATTAGCAGGGATGCCTAATATAAAAGCAGTAAGAATATATCCATCTAATCCCATGATTCTAGCAAATGGGTCTAAAAAATTAGCAATGTAAGTAAGAATACTAGAACCGCCAACTGAAATATTAGCAAAAAGCCAAATTACTATTCCAATAGGAGCCGCAACCGAAATTGCCCTTGCTAAAACAAATAATGTTCTATCAAAAAGTGATCTAACTATAATCTTACCAATTTGAGGCTTTCTGTATGGAGGAAGCTCTAAAATAAAAGAAGAAGGAGCACCTTTTAAAACAGTTTTAGATAATAATTTTGAAATCATTAAAGTAAGAAAAATTCCAAGTAAAATCACTAAAATTACAGCGAGAGTTGACATTACGGAAGAAAGAATACCTGTAAAATAACAACCAATAAAAATAGTCGAAACAGTTATTAAAAAGGGAAATCTTCCGATTACAAGGTACAAATGCGTTTGTAATTATTGCAATGATTCTTTCACGAGGAGAATCGATAATTCTACATCCAATTACACCTGCAGCGTTACATCCAAACCCCATGCACATAGTTAATGCTTGCTTTCCAGTTGAACAGGCCATTTTAAAATAATTATCTAGGTTAAATGCAATCCTTGGCAAATATCCTAAATCTTCTAGCAAAGTAAATAAAGGAAAAAATATTGCCATAGGAGGTAACATAACAGAAACTACCCAAGTAACTGTTTGATACATACCGATATATAAGAATATTAGTTAAAAAATCAGGAATATGCAATGTATTAAAAAGAATAAGCAGTTTATCTTGTATGTATCCAAAAAAGTTTGAAAGAAGGCTAGAAGGATAATTTGCTCCTGTTATAGTAAGCCAAAATATTAAAGCGAGAAATATTATCATAATAGGTATGCCGAACTTTTTAGAAGTCAAAATCTTATCTATTTTTGTATTTTTTAAATTATATTTAGCATTTTCAAAAGAGCAGGTTTCACATCTTATTTCCTCAGCTTTATGAACAATACTTGAAACAACACTATCACGAAGAGAAGAAAGCGAAAAACCATCCTCATCCATTTGAGATTTTATTTTAAGCATTTTTTCATGTAAAGGAATATTAGTATTAATATCTATATTAAAATTGGTTTTTAAGGCATCATTTATAGAAGTATTTTCATCAAGCAGTTTTAGTGCAATCCATCTAGATAAATATTTCTTATTAGGTGGCAAAAGCTCTGATAAATCATTTTCGATAATGCTTATATAATTTTCAACCTTGGTATCATAAGTTATAGGAGAGATAACTGAATTTGATTTATTATGTATGTTATTTAAGGAAGAATAAATTACGCTCAAAAGTTTTTTCAAAGTTTTAGGCTTATTTGCAATCGTTCCGCACTACAGGAATATTAAGCAATTTTGATAATTTATCTAGGTCAACTTTTATGGATTTTTTCTTAGCCTCGTCGAGCAAATTTACACATAATACGACATTTGGAGTCATTTCTAAAACTTGGAGAACTAAATTCAAGTTCCTCTCTAAACTTGTTGCATCTGCAACAACAACACATAAATCTGAATTTCCAAAGCAAATATAATTTCTTGCGATTTCTTCTTCAACAGAATTAGACATTAAAGAATATGTGCCGGGTAAATCAACTAATAGAAAATTTTTATCCTCATAATTACACATACCATAAGCATTTGCAACAGTTTTACCAGGCCAATTACCAGTATGCTGGTGCATACCGGTTAAATTGTTAAATATACTTGTTTTACCAACATTTGGATTGCCAGCAAAACAAATAGTATAATCACAGCCAATTGCCTTTTCAAAAACATCTTGCTCCATAATCTTACTACCAGTAGAACTAGATGTAAGACCCATATTGACATCACCTCATTTTAAATTTTAACTTTTATACAAAATGCGTCTTCCATACGAAGAGCAATCAAAGTACCTCTTACTTGAAATGCAGTAGGGTCGCCAGAAGGACTTTTTAAGATTGGGGTAATAGGTGTTCCCTTAATAATTCCTAAATCTAAAAATCTTCTTTTAATTGGACCGCTCACAATCAATATTTTCTACATATCCAGTTGTTTCCATTGGTAAATCATATAAACTAATCATATCTTCTGTAACCCCCAATAAACAAAGTGTAAAATAAAACTTTGTTACTATCATGTTCCTTATAATATCTTATACTGAAAATATCAATATTGTTACAAAAAATACTGTTTAATAATTGACAAAACCATAAAAAGAATGTATAATAAATAATACGGTAAAAGAGGGGTTGATTTTATGCTAGCAAAATATTGGAAAAAAATAGGAATGTTAATAATAATAATTGCCTGCTTATTTAATATTGTAGCAAAATTAGTCGCAAAAGTACCATACTTAGAACAGCTAACAGAGTCTGCTCAATATGTATCAGACCAAGAGGCACAGGAAAAACAAGAAGAAAATGAAGTTCTTAATAGATAAAATAAATAGAAAGAGGTGAATTGCATAATGAAAGAAGGTATACATCCAGAATTTGTAGATTCAAAAATAACATGTGCATGTGGAAATGTTATTGAAACAAAATCAACAAAAAAAGCTATGAATGTTGATATATGTTCAAAATGCCATCCATATTGGACAGGTAACTTAAAACAAAATACAACAGGTGGTAGAGCTGATAAATTTAGAAAAAAATATGGAATTGCTTAAGAGTAAAAAAATAACTCCGTTTCAAACGGAGTTATTTTTTTGTATGTATATTTTACTTTTTCTCTTTTAAAACCTCGGCTGCTGCACCAAGTCCTGATAAAGCAGAAGTTGCTTCAAAAGGAATAAATACTTTATTTGAATTTCCATTTGCAATTTCCTTTAGAGCTTCTAAAGACTTCAATTGAACAAGTTTATCATCTGGAGCAGAATCCTTTATAGCAGAATATACCATTTCAATTTCTTGAGCTTTTGCTTCGGCAACTTTTTTAATAGCTTCAGCTTCACCGGCAGCTTTTCTTATTTTAGATTCTTTTTCTGCTTCAGCAGCAAGAATAGCAGCTTCTTTTTGACCTTCAGCTATTGTAATTGCAGATTGTCTTTCACCTTCAGCCTGTAATATAGCAGCTCTTTTATTTCTTTCAGCGTTCATTTGCTTTTCCATAGCATCACGGATATCAGCAGGTGGTGTAATATCTTTGATTTCAACTCTGTCAACTTTACATCCCCATTGGTCTGTTGCTTCGTCAAGGATAACTCTTAATTGATTATTAATTAAATCTCTTGAACTAAATGTTTGGTCTAAATCCATTTTACCAACGATATCACGAATAGTAGTAATTGCTAGATATTCAATACCTTTTCTTAAGGATTGAATTTCATAAACTGCTCTTGCTGGGTCAGTGATTTTGTAGAAAACTACAGTATCTATTGTTATTGTAACATTATCTTTTGTAATAACTTGTTGAGGTGGAATGTCCATCGTTTGTTGTTTAAGACTTACAACAGAACGTACATGGTCGAAAAATGGGATAATAACTGTAAGACCCGCGTCAGCAATTTTATGATATTTTCCTAATCTTTCGATAACATAAACCTCAGCTTGTTTAACGATTTTAAAAGTTTTAAATGCAATTATTATAACAATTGCAAGTATTACGATTAAAAACCACATAAAAATTCCTCCTTTTATTTATGTATAAAATTAAAATATTAAAAACTTAAATTTTAGTTACGACAGCTTTAACACCGTCAATTGCAACAACCTTAACTTCCTCGCCTTCGGTAAAACTTTCGTCATTTTCTGAAACCGCAGTCCAAACTTCTGTACCTATCTTTACTTGCCCTAATTTAGTTTTAGCATCAAAGGCTTTGGAAATTTCAGCATTTTTTCCAATAATTGAATAAGCGTTGGTTGCAACCTTTTTGTCATTTTTCATAACAAACTTTTCAACAAATGGTCTTGTTAAAAGTATAAGTAATATAGAAAAAACTACAAAAACAGAGGTCTGTATAAATAAATTGCTTGTAAATAAACTAACAAAGCAAGTAATAATTGCAGAAATTCCTAACCAAAAGACCATGAAGCCAACAGTTATCATTTCAATTATGAAGAAAATACCTGCAAGAATTAACCAAATATACCACATAATAAACCTCCAATCCGAGAAAAATCTCGAAATAATTAAATACAAAATATATTATACTACAAAATATGGAAAAAATAAAGTATTATGTATAAAAATTTACATAATACTTTAAAATTTAATCTTCATCTTCATATAAATCGTCAATATGTTCATTATCTGAAAAGGCAATAATACTTCTAAATATAATTGGGAAGAACAATAGTCCTAATCCAAATAAGAAACCATGACCGAAACTTTTTGAAAGCTCAAATCTAGCAATTATTGCAACAGAAACTAGCATAAGCCATCCGAGAATAGGTATAAATACTAGAAGTAAAAGCCATGGAGACATATTGCATACTTTTAAATGAATAATATCTCTTAAAATAGGAATAACTGTATAAAAGCCATGTTTACCTGACTTTTTAAATATAAGCCCAGTTATGTATATAGAGTAGATAGAGACAAGCACAAATACAAATAATGCAATCCTAAAATAAAAACTAGAAAGCAATATTTTAAAAGCAATTTTTGCCATAGTAACAGGTGATGTTTCAGAAACTAAAGAAGTCATTATTTCAGTTAAAGATGCACCATTTTTATAAAGATTGATTAATCTATCTATATCTAAATCATTTTGAATAACATCTATAACGGTACTTGCATCAAAAGTTCTAAGCAAAGATTGAGCAGTTTCTATAGAATCTTTATTAAGACCAGAATTTACTAAAACGTCTGTATTATCTTCTATCAAATCGGCTAATTCTTGATTTGTAACTATTTTCGAAAAATCTTCATAAATGCCAGAAATCTCGTCCATGTCTATAGCACTTGTATCAATAGAGTTTATATTTACATTGCCAGAAACTATATCATTTTTAGTTATATTTGCTCCGAGCAGATAACGAATTAAGCGAATTTATATTAATATTTTTAATTAGATTTTTTACTTCATCTTTCTTGCTATCTTCAATACTGTTTAGATTAATATTGTTAACATCAAGAGATTTAAGTTTATTAGACATTGCAAATGTATTTGCTGTAATAAAAAAAGTAAAAATTGCGAAAATTACTACAGATATTTTTAAATATTGTTTCAAAGCAATCACTCCTTATAATAAATTATAGTATTATTCTAATATATAAATACTGCAAAGTCAATTTTAATTGTTGAAAAAAACGTATATTTGTGTTAAAATCTATAAGGTTAAATAAGGAAAGGAAAAGTGAAAACATGGAAATAATATATGCAACAACAAATAATGGAAAAAAAGAACAAGTACAAAACTTTTTAAATTATAACAATATTGATATAAAAATCATATCATTAAAAGATATAGGATTTAATGAAGAAATAGTAGAAGATGGAGAAACGTTTGAAGAAAATTCATTAATAAAAGCAAAAGCAGTAAAAGAATTTTGCAATAAGAAAAATATAAAAAATATAATTGTTGCAGACGATGCTGGACTTATGGTTGATGCCTTAAATCGGAAGACCAGGAGTACACTCAGCAAGATACTGTGGGGATCATGCAAAGCAGGAAACAGTTTTAAATAAATTATTAGAAGAAATGAAAAATGTGAAGGAAGAAGATAGAAATGCAGAATTTACTTGTGTCTTAACAGCAATTTTAGAAAATGGCGAAACAATAGTAGCTAAAGGAGTTACAGAAGGAAAAATTGCATTAAATCCTGGAACTATGGGTGGTTTAACATTTAGCCCTGTATTTATTCCTGAGGGATTTAATAAAGTAATGAACGATTTAACAGAAGAAGAAATAGGAACAACACATAGACAAAAAGCGTGGAAGTTATTGATAGAAAAAATAAGGGAAAGCGAAAAGAAGGGAAAATAAAATGAATATAAAAAATTTTTTCGGACATCTGAGAACTGTTACAAAACATAAATGGGAAGTATTCAAACTTGCAACAAGAGCAGGAATACCTATAAGAGGCTTATTACATGATATGTCTAAATTTACCCCAACAGAATTTTTTGAATCTGTTAAATATTACCAAGGTGGAATAAAAAGCCCTATCCCAGTTGCAAGGGATATAAAAGGCTATTCGTCTGCATGGTTACATCATAAAGGAAGAAACAAACATCACTTTGAATATTGGTATGATGCAAGAGCTAAAGAACAACCAATAATACCTTTTAAATATAGCTTAGAAATGATTTGCGATATGGTTGCAGCTGGAATTACATATAAAGGTAAAAAATGGTATAGTGGGTACCAATTAGAATATTGGAATAGAGAAGAAAAGGGAATAATTGCAAACGAAAAAATGAAAAATTTTTGCAGAGAAGTTTTTACTGAACTAAAGGAAAAAGGAGTTAATCAAACAATTACAAACAAAAATATAAGAAGAATATATGATAAAAATTGCAAATAATTAGAAACTAATCTTAGCTTTTGACAAAATCTATCTTTTAAATGAATAATTTTTAAATTATGACAAATAATAGCTTTAAAGTAATTTAAAAGGAGGAATAGTTTTGAAAGCAACAGGAGTAGTTAGAAGAATAGATGATTTAGGAAGAATAGTAATTCCAAAGGAAATAAGAAAGGTACTTCGTATAAAAGAAGGAGATCCATTAGAAATATTTACAGATAAAGAAGGGGAAGTAATCCTAAAAAAATATTCCCCTATTGGTGAACTTTCAGAGTTCGCAAGTGGTTATGCAGAAACATTATCAAAAACAACAGGACATATTGCATGCATAACAGATAAAGATACAGTTATAGCTGTTTCTGGAGGCTCAAAAAAAGAGTTCTTAGAGCAAGATTTATCTCAAGAACTTGAACAATTAATGGATGATAAAGAAGCATATATAAGTAAAGAAAATAATGAAGTATCTATTCCAGTCATAAAAAATGAAGGCAAAGAAAGAAAATTCAACTCACAGATAGTTTATCCTATAATTGCACAAGGAGATGTAATTGGTAGCGTAATACTACTATCAAAAGATCCAAAGACAAAAATGGGTGAAACAGAGAAAAAAGTTGTAGAATCTGCAGCCGGATTTTTAGGAAATCAAATGGACATATAAGAGTATTGAAAAGTCTTAAAGTTTGTTTACTTTAGGACTTTTTAATTGCATAGAAAAAAGGTGATACAATTTCTTGACTATTGTTTATAAGACATATTATAATATATACATAAAAAAGAGAGGTGTATATGGACTTAAACACAAATATTCAGTATATAAAAGGAGTTGGCGAGGCAAGGGCAAAAGTCTTAAATAGACTCCGGAATATTTAACTTAGAAGATTTAATTACATATTATCCAAGGAATTATGAAGACAGAAGTATTGCAAAAAAAATAGCAGAAACAGTGGATGGAGAAGAAGTTTTAATAAAAGGATATGCAACCTCCAGATTACAAGTTGTGACAACCAAAAATAGAAAATTAACAATTTGTAAAATGCTTGTTAGAGACGAAACTGATGTATGTGAAGTTATATGGTACAATCAGCCTTATCTTAAACAAAACTTACATATTGGAGAAGAATATAATTTCTATGGAAAAATATCAAAGAAAAATGGACATACATCAATGATATCTCCTGTGTTTGATAAACAAGGACTAAAAGGCAATACTGGAAAAATTATTCCAATTTATCCACTTACATATAATATATCACAAAATCAAATAAGAAAAATTATAGAAAATGGATTAAATTTGGTAAAAGGCAAATTGGAAGAAAGCCTACCTCAGTACATTTTAGAGGAATATAAAATGCTTGATATAAATTCAGCTGTTTTAAAAATACATTTTCCAGAAACTTTTGAAGAATTTCAAAAAGCAAGAACAAGAATTGCTTTTGAAGAATTACTTATTATGCAACTTTTACTTTTAAATCTCAAAAATAAATGTATGGAAAAACAAAGTGGAATACAGTTTGACAAAAACGTAAAAATGTCTGATGTAATATTAAGACTTCCATTTAAACTTACAAAAGCACAAACAAGAGCATTAGAAGAAATAGATAACGATATGGAAACTGATAGAGTAATGAATAGGTTATTACAAGGAGATGTTGGTTCACGGAAAAACTGTTGTTGCAATATGTTCTGCATATAAAGCAGTAAAATCTGGATATCAAATGGCAATAATGGCCCCAACATCAATACTAGCAACTCAACACCTAGAAAGTTTTTCAAGTATATTGGAACAATTCGGCATAAAATGTGAACTTTTAATAAGTAATATGACTGCTAAAAAGAAAAAAGAAGTTTTAGAAAAAATAGAAAATGGAGAAATAGATGTAATAATAGGAACACATTCTATACTTCAAGATAATGTTAAATTTAAAAATTTAGGTCTCGTAATAACAGACGAACAACATAGATTTGGAGTAAATCAAAGAAGAATTATAGGAGAAAAAGGAAAAAACGTAGATAAAATTGTAATGACCGCAACACCTATTCCAAGAACGCTAGCATTAATTTTATATGGAGACCTTGACATATCGGTAATTGATGAATTACCACCAAACAGAAAGAAAATAGAAACGTTTGCAGTACCTCTTTCAATGGAAGATAGAGTAAATAATTTTATAAAAGAACAGGTAAAAGAAGGAAGGCAAGCATATATCGTATGCCCATTAGTTGAAGAAAATGAAGATATAGATGCAAAATCTGTTTTAGAATTATTTGAAAAATATAAAACACAGGTATTCAGTGAATTCAGAGTTGAATATTTACATGGAAAATTAAAGCAAAAAGATAAAGATAAAATAATGGAAGAATTCAAAAACGGAGAAATAGATATTTTAATATCTACAACAGTAATAGAAGTAGGAGTAAATGTTCCAAATGCTAGTGTTATGGTTATACAAAATGCAGAAAGATTCGGACTTGCAGCATTGCACCAATTAAGAGGTAGAGTTGGTAGAGGAGAATACAAGTCATATTGTATTTTAAAATATCAAGGAAAATCGGAAAATGTCAGAGAGAGAATGAAAGTAATGCAAGAAACAAATGATGGATTTGTAATTTCAGAAAAAGACCTTGAATTAAGAGGCTCAGGCGAATTTTTTGGAACAAAACAACATGGTATTCCAAAATTTAAAGTAGCAAATCTTTTTGAAGATATGGACATATTAAAAAAAGTACAAGCATTGGCAATAAAGATATTAAATAATGATCCTAATTTAGAAAAAAAAGAAAATATGTTGCTAAAAAAAGCAATAGATAAGAAATTTAATGGAAAAATAGAAATGTAAAAATAATATAGAAGAAAAAAATACCAAAAATAGCTTGATATTTTTCTAATTCTATTGTATTATAATATGTGTAAATTTAAAACTGAAAATATATTTATTAAAATAGAAGGGATAAATTAATGAAGAAAAAAGTTGTATTTATAGTAATAATATTTGCACTTATAACTATGATGCTTAGTAGTGTATTTGCAACGCAAGATGTTAATGCAAAAGAAGTATTAGAAGCAAATTCTACAACAAGCAAATTAATTGAAATTTCAGAAACTGAAAAACAGGAATTATCAGACTATGTAGAAGATTATGGCTCTCAGGCTTATGGTTTAACAGCATTTATATTAAACAAAATAAGATTATTTAGTATTCCTTTTTGCTTTTTAGGAATAGTAATAAGTGCTATATACCAATATGTCATTGGTATTAGAAAATTGGATGTAAGGTACAAAGGATTTTATACTATGATTGCTTTTGTTACATTATTCGTTATTGCACAGGTATTGCCACTTGTCTTCGTTATTGTAATAAAGGGATTTGGAAGGAGTTAACAAATGAAAGTTTTATTTGCTGTTAATAATGAAAGCATTTCAGAATCAATAATTAAATTATATCAAAAAGAGTATAGGGAAATAATTTCAGGTAAAAACGTTTACTATTTTAATGCCATAGTAAAAGAATTACAAAGAGACCAAACCTATGATAGAATAGTAATAAGTGAAGATTTGGAACCATATACAAATAATAATTTTGACATAATAGATAAATTTTTATTTGAACAATTAGATAAAATAAGCGATGAAGCTATAAGTGGCAGCGGAAGTGATATACCAATTATTTTCATAGCTGCTGATAGACGTTCAAAATCAGATAATTTATTATCAAAATTATTTTCAATAGGAATATATGATGCTTTACTTGGAAGCGATAGAGTAATACCAGAAGTTTGTAAATTATTAAATAAACCTCGTACTAAAAAAGAGGCAAAAACATATTACAAAATTGAAACTGAAGAAGTTAGTTATCAAGCTGAAACAGAAGATAGTGTTAGTGAAACAGAAATTCAAAACATACGTACACACTATAAAAAACTTGGTAAAAATGAGGATAGATATGTTGAAAGCTTTAATAATATAGCCGCTCAATATAATGATGCACAACTTAGAATAATTATACAATTTTTACCATTAAATGTTAAAGCAGTTCTAGAAGCAGAATCTCCTAAATATCAATCAATTATGACATTTGGAGAGGGAACATACAAGAAGGCAAAGGCAAAAGACGAGAAGAAAGATGATTTAAAGATAGGCTTTATAGAAACAAACTCTACTAAAGGAAGACCAACAAAACCAGTTGTAATTCCTTCAGCAGTTGATAAAGAACATGTAAGTAAATTATCTAAAAAAGAAAATATGACTAATAATGAAGCTGTAATGCCTAAACAAGAAAATATAGATAATATGTTAAATTCACAACCAGAAGAAGATATGGAAGATGACGATATATCATTTGAAGAACTTAAAGAGCCAGTAAAAAAAGGCAGAGGAAGACCTAAAAAGCAAAAAGAAGAAGGAGATGCAGAAGTAGAAGCAAAGCCAAAGAGAAGAGGAAGACCTAAAAAAGTAGAAGAGCCAACAGATGAATTGACAGTTTTAAGAGAAAATGAAGACGACGACTCAATGCCTACATTACCAGGATTTGACGAATTAGAAGAAAATGTTTTACCAGGATTCCAAGAACCAGAAGAAGAAAAAGAAGAAGTAGCTCCTAGAAAAAGTCCTGAACAACAAAGAAGAACTGTTGAAACAATGCCAAGACAAAATATAACACCTGAACAAGGAGAAGTTGATAATAATTATGTAATAGGAAGCAGTTCAAACAACTATATGCAAAATACAAGAGAAAATAGTAATAGTGGCAATATTGCAGGATTACTATCAAAAGATAAAAAGGTTGTTGCATTTGTCGGAACTTCTAAAGCTGGAACATCATTTTTAATAAACAATGTTGCTGATTATTTATCTAAATCTGGCATAAATACTGCTATACTTGATGTTACATCAAATAAAAATTCATATTATATTTATACTAGAAATGAAGAACCTTTAAGAAGAAAAGTGCTAAATTGTCTAGAAAGTCTTGAACAAGATATAGTAGATGGAATAGAAGTAAGCAGAAATTTAACAGTATTTACATCAGTGCCAGGAAAAAGAGTAGAAGTAACAAATGTCGAGGCAGTAGTCTCTGCACTTGTAAAAAATTTCTCTTTAGTATTAATTGATTGTGATTTCCAAACACCTTATGAATATTTTGAATTAGCACAGGAAATATATTTAATACAAACAATGGATATATTAACAATTCAGCCATTAACAGCATTTTTACGTGATTTACAAACAAATAATATGCTTGCACCTGAAAAACTAAAAGCTGTTATAAATAAAGCAATGCGTGTTAGAGGATTAAGCGAAAGTGCAATAATTGGAGGAATGTCTTGTTATAATGATCCAGAGATGTCTTTCATGAGAAATCTTTTTGATAAAGACAAGATACCTACATTGACGATTTCTTTTGATGGCGATGTATTATCAAAATATTTATCAGGAATGGTGGATTGCATAGTAACTATAAATGGGTATTCAAAACAATTTATGTCAGAATTGAAAAAATTAGCAGATATGGTTTATCCATTAGTTAATAGTAAATTAAGAGCAAATTACACTAAGAATAATAAGTTCGCAGAAAACAATCAAAAAGAAAAGAAACAAGAAAGCGAATTTACAAAGAGTATGAACAGCACACTAGACATGATGAAAAAACAATTTAAGTAAAATAAATGTCTCTTAAAAGAAAGGGGATAATAATGCAATGCAATTTGCAGTAGTTGGAATATTAGTATTAATAATATTTGCGCTATTAATATATAATGTAGTAATAAGTAAAAAAATAAAAGCCTTTAAAAATATAAACCAAAAAGTAACCAGTTTAAATGTATTGCAAGATTTCATGAGCACAGTTGGTGAAAGTTCTAGTGTAGATGAAAAAATAGTAAAAATCAATGAAATATTGATAGAACAGTATGCAATAAAATATTCTACAATTGTTGTCTTTGATGGTACAGAATATGTTGTAAAAGCTTCAAATGTAGATAAAAAACATTGGGATACACTTAGAAATTTGCAAAATGAAGAAATATTTAAAGACAGTATAACAACAGCTAAACCAAAATATATAACTGTAAATAAGGAAGACGAAAGATTGCCATATCAAAAAATGGAATTTGGAAGAGCAAAATCAGCAATGTTCTTCCCATTATATATTGATAATGTATATATTGGATATTGGATAATTGAAAGTGGAAGAATACATGCTTTTGATAATGTAGATACTACAATACTAGAGGTCGTTAAGGAAAACATTATATCAATATTTAAAATTGTATCTTATCAAAATATAATAGAAAGCATGCCAAGGCAAGACCTTTATTCAGATTTGAAAACATCTGAATATCTATATGAAAAAGGTAGAGATATAATAGATAAATATACTACATCAACAATATGTATGTTTAAAATAGTTAATTTGGAAGATACTAATAAAAAGGTAAACAGAGATACAGGAAATCAAATGATTATTGATGTTTGCGATTATATTAAGGACAGGCTATCACCTGAGTATATATTTGTTAGATATATGGGACCAAAATTCGCCATTGCTTTTTCAGGGATAGAAATTGATGGAGTGGTAGAATTTTTAAATGATATAAAAAATGAAACAGAAAACTTAGAAGTAGAAGATGTTATTGCAGAAGAAGAAAACGAAAAAAATACAAATGCTAAGAAAAAGAAAGTTGTAATGACAAAGCCAAAATTAAATTTTGTTATAACAACATATTACAAAGGAACTGCTTTAGAAGCCGTTCTAAAAAAACTAGAGGAATATCTCGATACTGCAAGTGCAGACGAAAGTGATATTAATAAAATTTAAAAATTTTTATAGGAGGAAAAAAATGGATTTTGACAAAACAATGAATTTTAAGGTAGAAAATGAAAACAATGTAAAGTACAAAGAGGTATTAAAAGAGGTTTACAAAGCACTTGATGAGAAGGGATATAATCCAGTAAATCAAATAGTTGGTTATATTTTATCAGGAGATCCAACTTATATAACAAGCCACAATGACGCAAGAAATATAATAAGAAAAGTTGAAAGAGACGAATTACTTGAAAAAATGGTAAAATTTTATATAGGTTTAGAAGACTAATATGAGAATTGTTGGAATTGATTATGGTGATGCAAGAGTTGGCATTGCAATTTCAGATGAATTAAATATTACAGCTCAAGGACTACGGAACGATACATCATAAAGGAAATGATAAAGTAGTTCTGAAATATTTAGAAGATTTATTGAATAGATATGAAATATCTACATTTGTAGTTGGTATGCCAATAAACATGGACGGAACATCTGGAGAAAGGGTAAATATTACAAAAAAATTTATACATAAATTAAAGTGTAAATTTAATAATATTAATATCGAAACAATTGATGAAAGATTAACGACAGTTGCAGCACATAAAACAATGAATTTTCTCAATGTTGATAATAGAGAAAAAAGAAATATTGTTGATACAATATCAGCAGTATATATACTTGAAATGTATATGAATAAACAAAGTCATTAAAATTGTAGAAATACAATAATATATAAATAAATTTCTGAAAGGAGAAAAAATAATGGACGAAGAATTAGATAACATAATCGTTTTAAACGATGAAGATGGTAATGAAGTTAATTTTGAATTTTTAGATTTAGTTGAACTAGATGGTGAAGAATATGTAATATTATTACCAACAGACGAAGATGAAAATGAACCAGGAGAAGTTGTTATTTTACAAGTAGAAGACACTGATTCTGAGGAAGAAGAATCTTACGTTAGCGTAGAAGACGAAGAAATCTTAAATAAAGTATTTGAAATATTCAAAGAAAAATTTAAAGATGAATTTGATTTTATTGATGAAGAATAATTATTTTAGGCGAAGAATTTAGTATCTTCGCCTAAAATTTTTATCTAAGTATTGATTTTATTGAAAAAATGGTATAAAATATATAAGAATTATTTATAATAAATAAGAAGCATATAGAATGGAGGAAAATCAATGGCAGAAGTATATATGGCAGGAGATTTAAGAAATGGAACAACTTTTGAACTAGATAATCAAGTATTTAGAGTAGTTGAATTTCAACATGTAAAACCAGGAAAAGGAGCAGCATTTGTTAGAACAAAAATAAAAAATGTAATAACGGGAGCTGTTTTAGAAAGAACATTTAGCCCATCAGAAAAATTACAAGGGGCAGAAGTAGAAAAAAGAGAGATGCAATATCTATATAATGATGGAGACCTTTATTATTTTATGGATAATGAAACTTATGAACAAATGCCTTTAAATAAAGAACAATTGGGAGATAGTTTAAAATACTTAAAAGAAAACATGAACGTAAAAACATTAGCTTTTAAAGGTAAAGTTTTTGCAGTAGAGCCACCTATATTCGTTGAGCTTGAAGTTACATATACAGAACCAGGTTTTAGCGGTAATACAACAACAACATCTGGAAAACCAGCAAAACTAGAAAATGGTTTGGAAATAAGTGTTCCATTATTTATAGAAATAGGAGACATCATAAGAATAGATACAAGAACTGGCGAGTATATGGAAAGAGTTTAAGGAGTTAAAAAATGTCAAATTTAAAAAAGAGACTTAATGAAATCATGAGTGACTTGGAGAAAAACATAAAAAACCAAGAAGATTTAGAATATGTTAAATCACAAGTTTATAATATTTCTCTATTATTTTTAGACGAAATAGATAAAATTGCAGAACTAAATCTTGGCAGAATTAACCTTTTAATTGATAGAGAAAAAGAATTAAGTAAAAAGATTGCTACAATGGAAAAGGTAATTAATAATATAGAAAAAGAAATGTATATTTCTCCAGATTGTGATTTTGAAATAGTGTGCCCATATTGTAATGCCGAGTTTGTAGAAGAATTTCCAGATGGTATGGAAAAAGAAGTAAAATGTCCAGAATGTGGAAATACGATTGAATTAGACTGGCTAGAAGACGAATGTGCATGCTGTGACCATGATGATTGCGATTGCTGTTATGATGGCGAAGATGCAGAGGAAGAAGAAGACAGTGAAGAGCAAGAAGAAAGCAATGAAGAAAATGACGAGACAAACAATGAGGATGATATGTAATATCCTCATTGTTTTAATTATTTATAGGTATTAAATCTAACGGGTTCTGGGGAACACCGTTTATTTTTATGGCAAAATGTAAATGACAACCTGTAGTAGAACCATTTGTGGGGATACCATTTTTATCTTTATATGGATTATTTAAAATATCGTATACATGAAATGGACCAACTTGTCCTAAAACTTCTGCCCTTTCAATATAATCACCGCACATTTACTAAAAAATCTGGACATACATGGCAATATGTTGCTTTAGTATTGTCATTTTCTAAAATAATTGTATATCCACCAGAACCATTAAAACCCGCATAAGTTACTTTACCAGAAATGGTTGCTAAAAAATAAGTGCCTTCACTTGCAGGAATATCTAATCCAGAATGATAAGAAGATGCAAAAGCAGTAGGAGATTTCCTATAACCAAAGTATGAAGAAATCTGGTAAAAGCCAGGAATTGGCCAAGCAAAACCACTTTCACTAATATAAATATCTTCAGGATTTATATTTACGTCTGAATAATTAGGAGTAATAGAATATGAAAAAATAGAAATTATTATAACAAAAATAAGCATGAAAACAAAAGAAAATGAAAAAAAGTTATTCAAAATACAACTACCTCCAAAAATAAAAGTAGCCTCCTAAAAAATTATATATCTATTTTTTAAATGTGAAAAATTTACTAATAAAGAAATTTAAAATGATAACAAGTACAGTAATAGTTAGTTTACTAATTAATTCTTGAATACCAAGAATATTGTATAATAGTGGAAAACCAAGCATTTCAACTACCATTGTAAAAGCACGACCAAGAATAAATCTGTAAAATTCAAGTAATTTTTCTTTAATGGTAGATGCATTAGAATTAAATACTAATTTCCTATTTGTGAAATAAGCAAGTAACACAGCGGTAGTAATTGAAATTATATTTGAGATATTTTCTTCAATACCTATATGAGTTAATATAGAAAAAAGGACAATATTTACAACAGTAGTAAGAACACCAAAAATTCCATAAAATATAACTTCTCTATTAAATACTTTTTTTGTTAGTTCTTTTAATTTCTCCATTTTGCCCCCAAAAATAAATATGGCAGGGGTAGAAGGATTCGAACCCTCACAAGCGGTTTTGGAGACCGATGTGCTACCATTGACACTATACCCCTAACAATTAAATTACTTATATATAATAGCATATATGAAAAAAATATGCAAGAAAAAAATAAAAATAAATAGTATGAAAAACATATTCTTAAATTGGTGGAGATGAGGAGAGTCGAACTCCTGTCCAATAACACTTCCATATAAACTTCTCCGAGTGCAGTTTATTAATGGATATTCCCAAAAATTCAAGTTAATAAACAAACTTTGAATTTTTGGTAGTTTCTAAGATACCCACTATTTTCGAAACATAAAATAGCTTTGTTTCCTACAAGGTTAACACCCTATCTAAATGTGTAGGTCATTTAGTAAGATGTAGCTACACTATTAGGCAGCTAATGCTAATTCTCTATTATCAGCGTTTATTTTAAATTTGCCTTTTTTAAGGTGGCCAAGGCACCACCACTCGCTATTTATATTTCTATGTTACTGTCGAAACCAAATACATCCCCATGTAAATTATTATTATACACCTTTTTAATAGAATATGCAAGTATAACTAATCAGAAATATTTTGCAATTTTAGAGAATTTTAGCAATAATTTGACTTTCATATTTTTTATCATTAACATTTAATATATTACTTCTTCCATTTTTTACCTCTGTAACATATTTTGTTTCTATTCTAATTTTTTCAGTAGCTTTTCTTAAAAACCACTCATATTCTATATCAACATGACCTATATCAAGTGCTCTATAACCTAATTTATATAAATCATAAGCAAGAACAGTTGCTGTTGGACCTAATGCTAATAAGATAAGTTTATCTTTATCTATTTTCATGGCTTCATGTAAAATAGCATCATATTTGTCAAAAGCATTTTCAGAAGGGCAAATTATTCTTTGAATAGATTTCATATTATCGAATAAATCATTTCCAACACCTAGTCTACTGTGCTCGCCTTCTATAATAACAACATCCTTATTTTCCCATATTTTTCTGAGCAATTTTACATATTCTGCGATATTAGATTTATCTTTGTAATCTATGTAAAATCTGGTAATAGCAGAAGAATAATATTCTTTATTTTTATGTAATAATTTTAATAATTTGAATTTATAATCATTAAGCCATTTATACCAAAAATTAGCAGCAAAATCAATGTATTTATCTATATACTCAAAGTTACAGACATTAGGGATTCCTATTAATAGGTCTTTTTCATTAGAATTTAATACTTCATATAATCTTTTAGCAAGCTCTTTATCATATTTTTGATAATTCATACCCTTACCATAAATCATATCAAATTCTCCATCACCATAACGTGCAATAGATTTGTTTTCTTTAATTAATTTTTTAACCGTTTCTTCTGGAGTCGCAATTTTAAAATGACCAAGTATTTTTTCAGTAGAGGAATAATAAACTTTAGACTTTTTTATACTTTTCATAACAACCTCCATTTTTATAAATATTACTAAAATTATAACATAAAAGGAGAATATATTCAATTGACTATTTAACATAAAACTACTATCAATTGACAAAAGATAATAAAAATGTTAAAATAACAAGGTAAATGAGAATACATATTATTTCTTAGAAGGGAGTATAATACAAAATGAATAATAAATTAATAAGTATTATAGTACCAATTTATAAGGTTGAAAAATATCTAACAAAGTGTGTTGATAGTATATTAGAACAAACATATAAAAACATAGAAGTTATTTTAGTTGATGATGGGTCTCCAGATAAATGTGGAGAAATATGTGATAACTATGCTAAAAAAGACAATAGAGTAAAAGTTATACATAAGAAAAATGGTGGCTTATCAGATGCAAGAAATTCTGCATTAAAAATTGCAAAAGGCGAATATATTGGGTTTGTTGATAGTGACGACTATATTGCAAAAGATATGTATGAAACATTATATGATTTATCTGAAAGATATAAAGCAGATATTTCAATTGTTTCATTTTACGAATTAATAGGGGATAGAATAATAGATGTAAAAGATTCAAATGAGGTAGAGATATTTGACAAAATCGAAGGTATGAAACAATTATTAGAAGATTCAAAAATACAAAGTTATGCTTGGAATAAATTATTTAAAAGAAACTTATTAGAAAATATAGAATTTCCTACAGGAAGAACATTTGAAGACATTGCAACTACATTTTTGTTATTTGAAAAATGCAATACTATAGTTAGAAAAGAAACACCTAAATATTATTATGTAAGAAGAGAAGATAGTATAGTAGGTCAAAGAACAGCTAAAACTTATAATGATTATATGGATGTATTAATGGATAAATATTTATATATCCAAAAAAATATACCAGAGATCAAACAACACAATGACTATAATTTTGTAATAAGTATGGTATGGTTATATACAATATTAGTTAGATATGACATTGAAGAACTAATGCCTAAATATAATGAATTATTTTTAACAGTTGAAGATATTATGAGGAAAAATGGCAAATTTGTATTTGAAAAGCTAGATTATTATAATAGTGCGATTTTAAATATGATATTGTTAGATAAAGAAACTAGCAAAAATGCAGTAAAACAGTTTTATATAGATTATAAAGCAAAAAGAGAAGAAGGAAACTTTAAGTTACAAATATAGAAAGAAAATAAAATTTTACTAAAAATATTGACAAATAATAAAGAAGTGTAGTAAAATTATATATGCACTTGTTTAGAGGGACAATGATTGGGACATGGTGGATGTAGCGTAGTTGGTTAACGCGCCAGTTTGTGGCACTGGAGACCGTGGGTTCGAGTCCCATCTTCCACCCCATAATATAAAATTGGGCTGTAGCCAAGTGGTAAGGCACATGACTTTGACTCATGCATGCGCTAGTTCGAATCTAGCCAGCCCAGCCA
>CANRAW010000016.1 GCA_947628715.1 uncultured Clostridia bacterium | reverse complement strand
AAAATATAAAAAACAAATATATAAAAAATATTTTTATGAGTAAAAATTTTTGGTAAAGAAAAATTTTTTAAAGAAATCATATTTTAAAAATATATAATATCATATAATAAAATTTTTTATTATAATAATATTTTATATAATATATTTTTCAGAAATTATATTTAAGATAATAAAAATATTTATAAATAATTGAAAATACAAAATTAAAAAGAAAATAATAATAAAAAAATCAACTATTACCAAATACTATAAATACCATATTATTATCATATAAAACGAAAATTATATGAAAATAATATATTTAAAAAATATATAAAATGCTGAAAAAAGCTAAAAACCAGATATATATATATAATTAAAGAAAAATATAAAAAAGCATATAATATTTAATAATATATTTAGATAAAAAATATACAATAAAAATTAAATAAATAATATATAAATAATACGATATAAATAATAATCAAATAATAGTATATAAATAATAATAAAAAAATAATATACAAATGATAAATAATAATTATAAAAATAATATAATATATAACTTATAAAAAGATAGTAAAAATATAAAATAAAAAAAGAAATAAACATTAATATTTTATATAAATAATAATATAGTATATGTTATTCAAAAAGACAAAGGAAAAATAATATAATTAATAATAAATAAATTATATAATAAAAATAAAAAAACATAAAATTTATATAAAATTTAAAATAATAAACATATTAAAAATAAGAAATCAGAAACAATACGTGTATAAACAAAAAGACAAAAGCTGTAATTATTTAATATAAAAAAAGCGATAAATATAATACTTGTAAAAAGAATAAAAATGTAAAATAATAAAAAATAAGATAAAAAACATAACCATAAAGACAAATGTACATAAAATGGCTATAAAAAATGATTAAAAATTTAAAAAAATTATAAAAATTAGACAAAAAAATGATCAAGTAACAAAAATGTCGTATTATCTTATACCTTTATAGGTAACTTCAAAATTTTACAGATAAAGTCCAAAATCTGGTACATATTTCCAAAAAAATCATTGCATAAAAGACAAAAAAACGGAACAAAATGAAAAAAGTATGTAAAGTAAAACTCCTAATAAAAATGGATAAATATATTTACTCCCTAGCTTTTTTGAACATAATGTGGATAACTTTTTGACTAAAAATTGATATTTGAAGTTCAAAAAAATGTTATATGTAAAATGGAAAATATTTTGGATACATAATCTACAATTAACCGATATAATCATAAAAATAACCGTATTATGTAACTAAGACAGATAAAAAAAGATGCTACATAAATTTTTTAGTATTTATGTAGCATTTTTTATTGCTCCAGAAAAACCGAAAGATTTTTCTAGAGCAAAAAGGTTAAGTTACATTGGTCTGTGCATATTTGCAAAGTAAAATGCACATGTGTCGAAGTCACTTTTCTTATTAATATAAATTTTATTGTTTATTTATATACAACTTCTTTTTTAGTTGCATCATTATTATTTGTATCTTCTTTTGAGTTTAATTCTCCATTTGACTTTTCTTCCTTAGCCAAATTATCTTTTGCAACTGTAATAAGTAATTTTAATCTATTTGTCTGGTTAGATTCACTTGCACCTGGGTCGTAATCAACAGGAGAAATATTTGCATTAGGGTATTTTGCACGTATTGTTTTAATTACACCTTTTCCAACTACATGATTTGGCAAGCAGGCAAAAGGCTGAACACAAACAATATTTGGAATATCATTTTCTATGTATTCAATCATTTCAGCTGTTAAAAACCAACCTTCTCCAGTTTGATTTCCAATAGACAATATATCTTTAACTTTATCTTCTAAATGCCAAATATCAGAAGGTGGTAAATAATTTTTAGAAGAAGAATTTAATGCAAGTTTTAAATCTTTTTCAAAAATATCTATTAAATTAAGTGCAAACTTAAATATTTTTGCTTTTGTTTTATCTGTATTAAGAAGTGTATTGAAAGTAATTTTATGTGTAGCCATAAATTTAATAAATCCCATGAAGTCTGGCATAATTACTTCTGCGCCTTCTTTTTCTAAAACATTTATTACAAAGTTATTTCCGAAAGGATGATATTTTATTAAAATTTCTCCAACTACACCTACCTTAGGTTTTTTTATTGAAGTATCTAACTCTATTTTTTCAAAATCATTTACCATATCATAAATGCTTTGTTTAAATTGTTTTATATTAGATTTTTTAACTAATTCTTTAGATTTTTCCATCCATTTTTCATAGAGCTTTTGAGTCTCGCCTTTATTTATTTCGTAAGCTCTATTTTTAAGTAATAATTTTTGCAACAAATCTCCATAAACAACTGATTTAAGTAATCTTTCCATAAAAGGAATAGTAATTTTGAAACCAGGATTTTTTTCCATACCTACAATGTTAAAAGATATAACTGGTACATTAGAAAAACCTGCATCTCTTAATGCTTTTCTAATAAATCCAATATAATTAGTTGCCCTGCAACCACCACCAGTTTGAGACATTATTAAAGCTGTTTTATTCAAATCATATTTACCAGATTGCAAAGCCTCAATCATTTGTCCTGTTGTTAAAATTGATGGATAGCATGCGTCATTATTTACATACTTAAGACCAGTTTCAACAGTTTTAGGTGTACACTCACTTAAAAGTTCAACATTATATCCAGAAGCCTGCGCAGCAGACTCAACTAATTCAAAATGAATAGGAGCCATTTGAGGCATAAGTATTGTATAATTTTTCTTCATCTCTTTAGTAAAAGGTATTTTGTAAATACCATAATCGCCAGTCGCTGTAATTGTATTATTTACATTAGAATTTTTCATTTCTAACCTTTTATTAATACTTGCGAGAAGAGAACGAATACGAATACGTACAGCACCTAAATTATTAACCTCGTCTATTTTAATTAATGTGTACATCTTACCATAGCTAGATAAGATTTCTTCAACTTGGTCAGTTGTAACTGCATCAACACCACAACCAAAAGAATTAAGTTGAACAAGTTCCAAATTGTCATGCTTTCCTACAAAATCAGCAGCAGCATAAAGTCTACTATGGAAAACCCATTGATCAACAACCCTTAAAGGTCTCTTAACTGCAACATCTTTAGCAATTGAATCTTCTGTTAAAACACACAAACCAAGACCTGTAATTAAAGTATCAATACCGTGATTTATTTCTGAATCAACATGGTAAGGACGACCAGCAAGAACAATTCCTTTCAAATCATTTTCTTCCATATATTTCAAAGCACGACTTG
This sequence comes from uncultured Clostridia bacterium, assembly GCA_947628715.1. Lineage (GTDB taxonomy): Bacteria > Bacillota > Clostridia > TANB77 > CAG-508 > JAAWPK01. The sequence goes on along the minus strand of CANRAW010000016.1, from coordinate 27,543 downwards.
CTTCGTCTCTAATATCTTGCTTACATTTTTGGTATTCATTTTCAGCTGAAACAGCAGCTTCAGTCAATTCCTTTTTGTTAAAGTTATATTCAGAAAATTCTTCTAAATCCATTACTTTTTTAACCAAATTCTTGCAATCAAAAGGCAAAAATGGGTTAATAAATTTTACATTTTTTAATTCCTCAACATTATTTTTCAAAACTTCAGAATATGATATAACAATAGGACAATTATATTTATTATCTGACTCATCATACTCTTTTCTAGAATATGGCATACAAGGATAGAAAATAGTTTTTATTCCAGCATTAATTAAACTTACAATATGACCATGAGAAAGTTTTGCAGGATAACACACAGATTCAGAAGGCATAGATTCCATACCTTTTTCATAAGTCTTTCTTGTGCTTTTTTCTGAAAGAATAACTCTAAATCCTAACTTTGTAAAAAATGTAAACCAAAAAGGATAATCTTCGTACATATTTAAAACTCTAGGAATACCAATTACGCCCCTAGGAGCTTTTTCAATAGGTAATGGCTCATAGTTAAATATTCTTTCAGATTTATATTTTATTAAATTAGGAAGCTCAGATTTGCCAGAAACAATGCCTGCACCACGTTCACAACGATTACCAGAAATATGAGTTTTACCATTATTAAATTTATTTATTGTAAGTTGACAGTGATTTTCACATCCATTACACCTTGTATGAGTAATATCTATATGTAATTTATCTAAGTCCTCTAAAGAAGATAGTTTTGAGGTATATTCCATATCAAGATTTGCCTCATACTGCTCTTTACTTAAAAGCGCAATTCCATAAGCACCCATAAGTCCAGCAATATCAGGTCTTACAACTTCTTTTCCAACGATAAGCTCAAAACTACGAAGAACAGCATCATTGTAAAAAGTACCACCCTGTACAACAATGTGGTCTCCTAAAGTCTCTGGATCCCTAATTTTCATAACTTTTTGAATAGCATTTTTAATTACAGAAATAGAAAGTCCAGCAGAAATATCACCAACTGAATATCCCTCTTTTTGTGATTGCTTTATTTTAGAATTCATAAAAACAGTACACCTTGAGCCTAAATCAACAGGTCTCCTTGAAAGTAATGCCTCATTTACGAACTCTTCTATTGAAAGATTTAAGCTTTTTGCAAAAGTTTCAATAAATGAACCACAACCAGAAGAACATGCCTCATTAAGCATAATATTATCGATTGCACCATTTTTTAGCTTTATGTATTTCATATCTTGGCCACCAATATCAATTATACTGGTAACTTCAGGTAAAAATTCAGAAGCAGCTCTATAATGTGCAATTGTTTCAATTTCCCCAAGGTCAACATTTAAAGCAGTTTGAACGAGCTTTTCTCCATAGCCTGTAACACCTGAATAACGTATTGTACAATTTTTAGGTAACACACTATAAAGCTCCTTTAACATTTCAATAACACTTTTTAAAGGGTCACCCTCATTATTTTTGTATATAGAATAAAGGAGAGAACCTTCATTATCAATTAAAGTTAATTTTGTAGTAGTAGAACCTGCATCGATTCCGACAAAACAGTCTCCAGAATAATCTTTTAATTCTTTTCTTTTTACTTTAGCTTTTGAGTGTCTTTCCTTAAAGGCATCATATTCAGCATCAATAGAAAAAAGAGGGGATAATGGAACGGTTGTTGTATCATGTGAATTCTTTAAAACCTCAATTTTACTTTTTAATTTTTGTACAGAAATAGGATTTCTATTTAAAGAATCCAAAGCAGCACCTTTAGCAACTAAAAGATGTGCATCCGTAGGGATAATCGTTTCTTCCGGTGTCAAATTAAGAGTCTCAATAAATCTTTTTCTAAGTTCAGATAAGTAATTCAAAGGACCACCTAAAAATGCAATATTACCACGGATAGGACGACCACAAGCAAGTCCACTAATTGTTTGATTTACAACAGCCTGAAAAATAGAAACAGCAATATCTGATTTTTCAGCGCCATCATTTATAAGAGGCTGTACATCAGTTTTAGCAAAAACACCACAACGAGATGCAATAGGGTATATAGTTTTATAATTTTTTGCTAATTCATTAAGACCAGCAGTATCTGTATGTAAAAGACTAGCCATTTGGTCTAGAAATGCACCTGTTCCACCAGCACAAGTTCCGTTCATACGCTGTTCAACAAATTTATCAAAATATATTATTTTAGCATCCTCTCCACCTAGCTCTATAACAACATCAGTTTGAGGGATGTATTTTTCCACAGCACGCTTACACGAAATAACTTCTTGAATAAAAGGCACATCCAAAAAATTAGCAGCAGACATTGCACCTGAACCTGTAAGAGCTATAGTAAAACAATTATTACTATATTTATCTGCAAGCTCTGTTAAAACCTTACAAACAGTATTTTTTGTATCGGAAAAATGCCTTTCATAAGATGTATAAATAGTTTCAAGATCGTCGTTCATAACCACAATTTTAACAGTAGTAGAACCAACATCAAGGCCTACATGTAATAGTTTTTCGTTTTCCATATATATATCTCCTTAAATATAAACATTATATTAATGCAACTATAATTTTATACGCAAAATCGAAATTTGTCAATGTAAAAAAACCCCAAGAAATAATATATACAAAAAGAATAAAAGATTTTATTCATAATTTGTCCGAAATGTAAATATATTTTAATAAAATAAAAAACAGAAAGGAAAGATATAACATGAAAAAGAAATTATTAATTATATTTATTATAATTTTAGTTCTCATTTTAGGAATATTAATTTTTAAGAAAATGACAAAAAAAGAAGAAAAAACAGAAAATGAAATAGTACCATTAGAAGAAATTACTGAAGAACAAGAAAGAGAAACAATGATTTCATTATATTACACAAATATAGAAACAAATACGTTAATGCCAGAAGCAAGAAAAATAGATGTAAAAAAACTAATAGAAAATCCATATAAAACACTTGTAGAGATGCTAATAGAAAGTCCAAAAAATGACAAACTAAAAAGTAGTATACCAGAAGGAACAAAAGTAAATAATGCAACATTAAAAAATAACACATTAGAACTTGACCTATCTAAAGAATTTATAGAGAATCCAAAAGGAAACATTGACGAAGCAAAATTAAGTATTTATTCTATAGTAAATACACTTACAGAATTAAATGAAGTAAGTAATGTAAAAATATTAATAGATGGAAAAGAAAACGAAAAATATCCAAATATAGATATTAATTTTGAAGAACCATTTTTAAGGCAAAATTAATATTTAAACCACTTATATAGTTTTACATACTTTATAAAATTTTTATAATTAAAAAGAAAATTCTCAACTTCATATAGTGAATTTAGAGTATTTTCTTTTTTATTTTTAAAAGATGTCTTACAATTATTTTTATTAAATAAATTTTTTTCCATAGTAAATCCTTTCCGAGCAAATTGAAATAGCCCAAGCAAATATAAATTTTAAACAAACTATTTTAATTTATGTAAAATTATTGTATAATACATATTATGAAAATAAACGAAAAAGGGTTATATATGGAATTAAAATTAAATGAAAGAATAGACGATTTAGAAATTAATAACTTAAAAATAATACAAAATAAAGACTGGTTTTGCTTTGGGATAGATAGCATAATATTATCATGGTTTGCAACAGATATACATAAAAATACAAAAATATTAGACCTAGGAACCGGTACAGGAATTATTGCAATATTATTATCAGCAAAAATAGAAGGGTCAAAAATCGTAGGAGTAGAGGTTCAAGAAGAAGTTGCAGACATGGCAAAAAGAAGTATAAAAATGAATAACCTAGAAGACAGAATCAATATAATAACTAAAAATGTAAAAGATATAGTGCGGAAACATGGAATATGATGCTGTCGTTTGCAATCCTCCATATAAAGAAGTAGGAACAGGTCTTACAAATGAAAATGATGTGAAACTAATATCAAGACATGAAATAAAAGGAACACTAGAAGACTTTATAAAATCAGCAAGTAAATCATTAAAAGATAAAGGCTCTTTATATATGGTAAATAAACCAGAAAGAATAATTGATATATTTGAAATATGTAGAAAATATAAATTAGAGCCAAAAGAATTACAAATAGTTTATTCAAAAATAAATAGTAATCCAACACTTATATTAATAAAAGCCACAAAAAATGCAAGGAAATATTTAAAAATAAAAAAGCCATTGTATATATACAATGAAGATGGCAGTTATACAAACCAAATTTTAGAAATATATGGCAAAAAAGGAGAATAAAATGGTAGGAAAAATATATTTAGTTGCAACTCCAATAGGAAATTTAGAAGATATAACATTAAGAGCAATAAGAATATTAAAAGAAGCAGATATAATAGTTGCAGAAGACACAAGACAAACATTAAAATTATTAAACCATTTAGAAATATCAAAACCAATGATAAGCTATCATAGACACAGCAACGAAGATAAAAAAATGGAAATAATAGAACAAGTAGAAAAAGGAAAACAAATAGCACTTGTATCAGATGCAGGAACACCAGTAATTTCTGACCCAGGAGAAGAAATAGTCCAAACAGCAATAGAAAGGGGAATACAAGTAATTCCAATACCAGGACCATGTGCATTAATTTCAGCATTAATTGCTTCAGGAATAGATGCCAAAGAATTTACATTTTTAGGATTCTTGCCTTTAAATAAAAAATTAAGAAAAGAAAAATTAAACGACATAGAATCAGCAAAAAATACGGTAGTTTTATATGAAGCACCACATAAACTAAAAGCAACATTAACAGACTTATCAGAAATAACAGAAGATAGAAAAATTGTGCTAGCAAAAGAAATTACAAAAATTCATGAACAATATATAACAGGTACAGCAAAAGAACTAATGGAAAAAATGGAAGAACCAAAAGGAGAATTTGTAATAGTAATAGAAAAAAATAATAAAGAAAAAATAGACATATTTGAAAATATGACTTTAGAAGAACATTATGAATACTATAGAAGAATGGGAAAAGACAAAAAAGAAATAATTAAACAAATTGCAAAAGATAGAAATGTAAAAAAAGACGAAATATATAAACAATTTATAAAAGATTAAACAAGAGGGATTTTTCCCTCTTGTAATGTTATTGAGAACATAAAATGTTCATAAGGTACCCTACGTGAAATTTTTAAATAATAAGTAGGGGTAATATTTAACTAAATGTATTAAGAATTTTCTTTTAAAGCTGATATTTTTTCTTTACATTTAGAGCAAATCAATTTATCATTATATGAAAATAAATCCTTGCTACTTCCACAGAATATGCAATTAGGATTATATTTTTTTAATATAATTGACGAACCATCAAGGAAAATTTCCAATGAATCTTTTTCGGCAATGCCTAACTTATTTCTAAGCTCCATTGGAAGTACAATTCTTCCTAATTCGTCAACTTTCCTTGCTATTCCAGTTGACCTTATCATAACATTCCTCCTTCTTTTGAATATAAAGTTACAAATTTTTTAATATTTATAATAATAACATATTTTAAAATAATAATCAACAAAAACTTAACAATAGAATAAAGTAAAACTAAATATGTAATAAAAAAGATGTATAGGAGTTGGTTAGACTCCTATATAGTTAGATATATAACTCCATGTGGAGGCGTAGAGGTCTGCTTCTTCGTATAAAAAATGGGGGAACGAAGAAAAAGAAATAAAAATTTTACATACCTCTACAAGATTAATAACAATATTAATAAAATGTAAAAAGTGTGTATATATAATTTATAAAGTTTTAATGAAAATTTAATTAAGAAAAATAATCACAAAATCTTTGAAAAAATTATAAAACTTATGAAATAATATAAAATAAATCAAAAAAACATATTATAATTATAAATTTGAATTAAAATTTGTTTTTCATGTTGTAATACAATGATACGACATTTTTCACTAAAAGTCAACAAAATTCGTACGACATAATTTGACAAAAAACGACAGAGACGAACATTCCGTACAAAATCAGCAATTAATGCTGAGATTAAAACGAATCTAATATTTTTAATTCCAACAGCACTAGTATATATAGCAATAGTATAAAGAGTTGTTTCAGTTGAACCCATAATAGTAGAAGAAATAAATCCAATAATAGAATCAACACCATAAGTCTTCATAATATCTAATGCAACAGCAGTAGAAGCACTGCCAGAAATAGGCCTAACTAAAACAAGAGGCATTATTTCAGAAGGAATTTTAAGTAAATTTAAAATTGGAGAAAGAATAGAGGATAAAAAATCCAGTATTCCTGAATTTCTTAGGGCACTTACAGCAAGAAATAATGCAATCAAAGTAGGAAATATTTTAATAACAGTATGTATACCATCTGTACATCCAGATAAAAAACTGTCAAACACTTTAACCTTTTCAGAAAAACCATAAGTAACCACCAAAAAAATAACAAAAGGAACAGCTATAATAGAAATGTAATTAATTAATCCCATAAAAATTCACCTTACTTTCCAATCTTAATAAAAAACTTAACAGCAGTAATACCTGCAATAGCAGCCAAAATAGAAGAAATCCAAACAGGAACAATAATCATAGTTGGATTAGAAGAAGAAAGTGAGCTTCTAAGTGCAATGACAGTAGTCGGAATAATTTGAATTGATGCTGTGTTTAATAAAACAAGCATGCACATAGAATTGCTTAAAGTATTTTTACAACTATTTTTTTCTTGTAGAGACTTCATAGCTTTTAAACCAAGAGGAGTAGAAGCATTTCCAAGCCCTAAAATATTAGCAATAATATTTAAAGAAATATCTTCAAAAGCAGGATCATTTCTTTTTACTTCAGGGAAAAGAAATGAAATAACAGGGCTTAAAATATGAGTAAGTTTTTTCGAAAGAGAACTATCCTCAGCAATTTTCATAATTCCACACCAAAGAGTAATGGTGCCAAAAAACGTAATAGTAAGGCTTACAGCTTCTTCAGACGATTTAAAAATACCATTATTCAAATTTTCTATATTACCTGAAAAAAAGGCATAAATATATGAAACTATAATAAAAATAGGCCAAATAATATTAAGCATCGTGAACTTTCTCCTTAATAAAATATATGGAAAAATATATAAAATATGCAAATGTTAACATAATACTTGAAAAAATAAGAAAAAAATGGTAAAATAAATATGTTAGTATAATTAGGAGGATGTATATGAAGAAATTAGATAAAATGACAGTAAAAGATATTATGGAATATATAGGATTATCTATAACAGAATCAGATTTGCCATTAATTATTCGAGATACAAATTTAGTAAAAAAAATATTACAAGAGTTAGAAGAAAATAGAGAAAAAGCAAATGGCATAAAACGGAATAGAAGGAAGATTCAATCAAAATACTTTATATAAAGAATTAAAGGAAAATGAAGATAAAGTAGATAAAGAAGCATTGATATTAATCATGACATATAATAGGCAATACTCAATAGAAAATGAAAAAATGTCTATTGCAGAAAAAAAGGTAGTAGAATCTGCAATAAAAAGAGGAATAGCACTATTAGATAACTCTTCATATATGCTAATAGGAAGAGAAGCTGATCAAAAAACAGGTTTAACCCAGAGTATGAATATATTATCTGCTCAAGACTTGATAAAATGCATAAAAAACGGAAGAGGTTTAAAAAGTCTAAACGAACCTGATAGAAATACAAAAGAAAAAATGGCGAGATTATCAGATAGAATTAATATAACTAATATAACACAAATTTTGAATGCTAGAGATATAGGTGATATAATATGCAGTTATAAGGAAATAGGTGATGATCTAAAGCAAATGATAACATGGCAGATAAATTATAATATAAGTAATATAAAAAAAGAATCAGAAGCAGACAATAGCAAGTATGATCAACAAATAATAGATATAAAAAGAGAAGCATTAAAAGAAGTTGTACTTCAATCTATTAAATATTTAGATATAAACAAATTACTATTAACATCATGTTTTAGATATGTAGAAATGCTAGAATATTTAGATGAAATAAAGGCAAATTCATATCAAATGATATATTATCTTATAAATGAAATGATACAAGAGATAGAACAGGGCACAGAGATAAAAGGATTACTAAGTATAAAGGGAGAAGAAGTTGATTATTCCCTAGATGAATTAGAAATAGATAGCAAAAGAATATACAGTGACAGATATATAAAAAAAGCAGATGTAGAAGAATTAAGGAATAAACTTTTAATGGGTGAAACAACGTTACCAGACGCAGATGAGTTAACTCTTGCTTCAATGGATTTCGGAGAAACAGATGCTATTAAAATTATAATAAAATCAGAAGAAAACATGGTATATTTTATAAATAGCGATGAAATTGATGAGGATGTACTTGATATAGTTGTATATCTATATGGAGATATCACAGATTCAATATTAAATGCAATAATAAAAAAAGATTATGTTGGAGCAGAAAAAATAATGGAATATTTTGACAATGGATTATTAACTACAGAACAAATTGCATCAATACAAGACGAAAAAATAATTGAAAACCTTGGATTAAATGAAAAAATAAAAGCATTATATTTAAAAATGAACGACGAAAAAGACGAAGATCAAGCAGAAGCAATCTTTACATTTCATAAATATACTTCATTATATAAAACAATAAATAAAGATAAAGAGCAAGAAAGTTCATTAGAATTAGTAGAAGCATTTGGTGACGACTTAGATACTGATGCACTAAAAAATTTATATCAATATGGTATAATAACACTAGACGTAGCCGTAGATTGGGGATTAGATGTAACGGAAATGCTTTCAGAAAACAGTATAAAACCTACGGATGTTAAAGAATTATATAACAAAGATGTAATAACAATCGACCAAATAAAAAATGTATTAAGATACAGTATGTTATCTTATGAAGAAAAACTCGACTTAATATATAGTACATTTGATGGGGAAAGTGAAGAAGAATATGATATTAGGGAAGAATTAGTTGGGCTTCTTGAAACAGAAGAAGGCTACAAAACAAAATCAATAACAGCAAAAAGACAAAAAGGCAATGGAACAGGAATAAAATCAAGAGAATTTGTAACCGATCCACATTCAAGATGGAAACTTATATCATTATTAGACAAAGATTATTCAAAGAGCTTCTTACCAGAAGGAAAAGAAGTAAAAGATGGACATAGAGTATTTTTATTACCAAATCAAGGAAAAGTTGTAATAGAAAGAATGCACGAAAATAGAAGCGGTCAAAAAGTTAATGCCTATGGAAGTGCAACATACATTATGGACTCAGAAGAATTTTTTAAAAACTTAGACGACATAATTATAGATGGCGCCGTAAATAGAACAGGTTTAAGAGAAATATCAGAAGAGGGCTCTGCAGAAAAAATAATACATAGCACAGCATGGGGAAGAAGCATAAAAGAGTATTTTAACGTAAATGAAGAAAATGAAAGATATAGTGAAGAAGACATTGAACAAATAGACCAAGCAATTGAAAATGTTAATCGCTCAAGAAAAGAAAGAGAATAGAGGTTTTATATGGAACAAATTTTATATAATGCTATACTAAGTAAAATACAAAAACAAATAAAAGAAAATAAAGAAGAAATAGAAAAATTAAAAACAATAGACGAAAAATATTGCAAAATAAAATTTGACATAAATGATTTTCTAAAAATAATAGAAAATTATAAAAATAAAAAAATAGAAAATAAAGAACAAGAAAAAATAATATATTGTAATGGCAATCCATATATTATAATAAATCTATCAATGATTTCAATTTTAAAAAATATTAGAATGAAAATAAATATAGAAAATAACATGCTAGGAGTAAATAAAATAATTATACAAATAATTAATAATGCAATTAAAGAAAATAGCCTAAAAAATAAAATTGAAATAATCGACGAATTAGAAAACAAAGAAAACGTAATTTTTATAGATAGAATAAACGATTACAATATATTAAAAAAGCAAATAAAAAATGCAAAATTTATTCCTTATGAAATGATAGAAATATATTCAAATGAGGAAGAATATGAAGAATTATTTGAAAAAATATATAATTACGCAATAGAACAAAATATTGATATTGACATATTTGATGAAGAAGAAGGAATAGAAAGCCTCATAAAATACGGAAAATCAAATAACAAACTTATTCTAACAAATAATAAACAAATAATAGAAAAATACAAAAATAAGGGAATATATGTAAATGAAAATCCATTAAAAAATAAAGAAATAATTTTTAATGAAGAAATGATAAATAAAATAATAGATTGATACATCCCATATAATAAAAAAATAACCCCAATAATCATTTGATTATTGGGGTTAAAACTTTGGTTGCGGGGGATAGACTCGAACTACCGACCTTTGGGTTATGAGCCCAACGAGCTGCCAACTGCTCCACCCCGCGATGTACTCAACCTCTATATTATATAATCATTTTAACAAAAAGTCAATACTTTATATAAAATTCGTTATCTATTAATAATATTATATGCAAAATTTATAAAAAAATAACTTAATTCTCACTTTTAAAATTACGTATAACCTTTCCAACAGCATAAACAATTTTAGTAGAATTATTTTTAGCAATTTCCTTACCAATAGCCTTTCCACCAACAGTCATAGCAGCAACAATAGCACTAATTACAAATTGTATATTCTCAGGCATACCAATCTTTTCGGTAAGTTTAAGAGAAATCATTGTACTAATGGCACCACTTAAAACACCGCAAATATCTCCAATAACATCAGCACAAACATTAGCAACCCTAGTTGCATGTTTAATTAACCACAAAGAAGATTTAGCACCAGACGCCTTTTTAGTAGCCTTAGCGTGAAACTCCTCTTCATTTGCAACAGTTACAGAAACGCCAATAATATCAAATAAAATTCCAATAAAAATAACAAAAAACAAAATCAAAATTGCTGGAAAAATACTAAGTTTAGATACTCCATTAGTTGATACAAAAGAAAAGCAAATAGACAAAATAAACGTAATTATAAAAACCTGAATAATCCATTTCAGGTGGTTATCTGTTTTTTTATCCTTTTTACTTTTTTGATCATTAACTGCCATATTTACTCCTTCTATATAGATGGCAAAAGTCTAAGTAAATTTTACGGTTTAGGTCTGGTTGAATTTCTCTACCTCCTACTTAGCATTACTGCTATAGCTGTTTCCATTTAAAGGAAATAACTATTCTTATAAATAGTTACCAGATTGCCACTTAAATCCGTACCTTAATCCTTAGACTTCCATGCTTTAAATCACAAGCAAACATTCTAGAAGTTTTCCTTGACACCTCTAATTATTGTTAGTCTTTTTTGCAAACGCAATTTCATAATAAATGTAATATGAACATGAAGTTTTGGCCAAAACTTAGATTCAAAATATTAATCCCAATACCTTCACTCAAGACAGGCTACTCTATGTATTTCGTGTCTTGGCACTCAACATAGGTTTTACTTAAAAAATAAAATTAATTAAGCCTCCGCAAAATCAGGAATTAACATGTATGCCATTACATATAACCCTAATCTCTTTACTCCCTGCTCACACACAAAACTGGCATTTCGCGCACAAACAAGAAACTTCATCGATTTGCCCTTCAGTGGATTTTTAGCCCCACCCTCTCAATAATTATTAGCGACTAGAATAATGCGCCATCACTATTATATTATAACATATTCAAAAAAATATTTCTACTTTTACAAAATTATTTAAGAATCTTGCCTTACATTATAGCTAGAATCATTTGTATACTGCGTATTTTCACTAATAATATCTTTAGAAAAATAACCAGCAATAAATCCAATTAAAAAAACGGCAATTATTAAAACTATGGTTTTAAGTTTTTCTTGGCTTATATACATTTCCTTATCATAAATTTTTACATGCTCTTGATTAGATTGTTTTTTATTATCTTCCATATAGTCACCCTTTCTTTTTCATTAGATGTACAAATATTATACTATCTTTAGTTAATAAAATCAATATTTCTTGACAAGTAAATTTGAGTTATTTATAATAACTTTATAAATAAAAATAATTATAAAGTAATTATAAGGGGGAAAATATCGAAAAATGAAAATAATACTTGGAAAAAATAGTGGATTTTGCTCAGGAGTAAAAAACACAATTGCAAAAGCAGAAGAAGAATTAAAAAAAGACCAAAACATAGATTGCCTAGGAGAAATTATACATAATAAACAAGTAGTTGAAGACTTAGAAAAAAGAGGGCTAAGAACTATAGAATCAATAGACGAAGCAAAAAATAAAATATTAATTAGGGCACATGGTACAAGTAAAGAAGTATATGAAATAGCAAAAAATAAAAATATAGAAATAATTGACCTAACATGCCCTAAAGTGTTAGCAATACACAAACAAGTCCAAGAATTTTCAAATAATAACTACTACATCTTTTTATTTGGTATAAAATCTCATCCAGAAACAATTGGAACATTTAGCTTTTGCTCTAAAAATGCAAGTATCATAGAAGAAAAAGGTGATATAGAAGATGCAATAAAAAATCTAAAGAAAAGTAATTTAAAAAACGTATTAATAATATCACAAACAACCTTTAGCATAAGTTTATTCGATGAACTATGCAAAATAATTACAGAAACACTAGACAAAACATATAATATACATATTCAAAAAAGTATATGTAACGCAACAAATTTAAGACAACTCGAAACAGAAGAAATATCTAAAGAAGTAGAGTTAATGATAATAATAGGTGGCAAAAATAGCTCAAATACAAAAAAATTATATGAAATAGCAATAAAAAATTGTAAAAATGCAATATATATACAAACTATAAAAGATATAGACAAAGAATTCATAAAGCAATTTGAAAGTATAGGAATAATTGCAGGAGCATCAACACCATCATATATCATAGAAGAAGTATATGAATATTGTAAAAATATATAATTAAACACAAATTAAACTTTTTATACTATTAAACTTAGCATCACCAATGCCAGGGACATTTTTCAAGTCCTCAATAGACTTAAAATTACCATTAGTTTGTCTATACTCAATAATTTTTAGAGCAGTAGAAGCACCAATGCCGGGTAAAGTCTCAAGTTGACTTTGACCGGCTTTATTTATATTAATTAAGCCAGTATCAGAAGAAGTAGAACTGTCGCCATCAACGAAAACATTACCAGGGGAAGAAGAAACAATATCATCAGTAGTTAAAGAATCAAGAAATTCTTCAACAGTCTTATTAATAACTTCTGCATCCTCAATGCTAGGAATATAAATCTTTTGCCCATCTTCAAGCATATATGCAAGATTAACTTGATTTAAATCAGCAGAATCCGTAAGACCGTCCAGCAGCTTCTATTGCATCATTAATCCTAGAATTTTCGTCAATCTCAACAATTCCATTATTTTTTACAGCCCCAGTAATATGTACAACAATTTTATTTTTCTCCTCAACTGGAGGCGTTTCGACTGTATTAACATCCTCCTCAGAAAATTCAGCAACTTGATTATAACTATAAATATCTTTTGTACTATTTATATAGTAATATGCAATAACCCCAATAACCAAAATAATAACTAGAATTAAAATAAATTTTTGTTTTTGATTTAACATATCCATAAAAAATACTCCTTTCAAAATTAATATTAACTAATATAAGGCAAAACCTTGAAAATACCTACAATCTGTGATATATTTATTACTATGAAAAATTTAAAAAAATATATAAATTTAATAATATTTATACTTATAGTAACGATAAGTAGTTCTACTTTTGCAAGTGAAATTATAACGAGTCAAAATAATGCAGAATATAAAATTGAACAAACAGATATAAATAGCTTACAATTATATTCAGATAGTATTTATATGATAGAGCAAAATACAGGAGATGTAATATATGAAAAAAATGCCTATCAAAAAATGTATCCAGCCAGCACAACAAAAATGTTAACAGCAATACTTGTAATAGAAAAATGTGACTTAAACGAAATTGCAGAAGTTAGTTCAATGGCGATAAAAGCAGTTCCGCCAACATATTCTGTTGCAAATTTACAAATACGGTGAAAAATTTAGAGTAGAAGACTTATTATATACAATGCTTATTCCATCAGCAAATGATGCAGCAAATGTACTTGCAGAACACGTTGCTGGGTCAATTTCAGGCTTTGCGGAATTAATGAATCAAAAAGCAGAAGAAATAGGATGCAAAAACTCACATTTTACAAACCCAAGCGGAGTTCATGACGAAAATTTGTATACAACAGCTTATGACTTATCGCTAATTGCAAGATATGCAATGCAATTAGAAACCTTTAGAAAAATAATTACAACACCAGTATACACATTGCCAAGTACAGAAAAATATTCAAAATCAGATAGAACATTTCATATATCAAATTCATTGGTAAATCCAGAATCAAGTGAATACTATGAATATGCAAATGGAATAAAAACTGGATACACAAATCCTGCAAAAGACTGCCTAGTTGCAAGTGCTAAAAAAGACGATGTTGATTTCATAATAGTTGTACTAGGAGGACGGCTATCTAGAAGATAGAACAAGAACAAAATATGCAGATTGTAAAACTTTATTTGACTTTGCTTTTGACAATTATACATCATATTATCAAGAATTGCAACAGAAAAAAGAAGAAGAAGCAAATAAAATTAATATAGTAGAAGAAGAAACACCAGAAATAGAAAAGCAAAATACCATAAACTTTAATCAAATAAGATTAATATCAAAACTAATTGCTATGCTAAGTATTTTAGTAATTGCATTTATACTATTTATAAAAATGAAATAACTTTGCAAAAAAATAGACCTACACTTAAGTTGTAGGTCTAAAATATTATAAAATAATGTTAAGCAATAAATTATTATCATACATAGTTTTGCAAATATGTGAATCATTAATACTTTCAACAACCTTATTATTTTCAAACATCGGTGCAGTAAGATTAATTATAGCAAGAGAAGCATAAATTACCAAAAATCCCTCTAAAATACCATAAATTGTACCACCAGCTTTATTAAATTGCTTTATAATTGGAATATTCTCAATAACACTGGCGAAAATCTTTATAAATATCATTAAAATTCTAGCAACTAAAAACAAACAAATCCAAGTACCACCTCTAACAAGAGCATTGGCAAGACCTTCAGCAATATACTCAGAACTATTTTGCTTCATTTCATCAGTATAATGTTCTATGTAATTATTAATACTCTCAGAAAAATCAGCATTACTATTTTGAACATCAGAAGAATCCTCTTCTTGACTATATAATTTGCTTTGTATAGTATCTTTTAAATTCGGTACAATTTCAGTATTATTAATCAAATAATTAGAAATAGGGGTATATAAAATAAATGCAATAATAAGAGCAGCAAGAAAACCCAAAATCCTTACGGCAACCTTTATAAGCCCACGTACATATCCTAAAAATACACACAAAAACATTACAGCAATAATAACAATATCAGCAACCATAAATTAAAATACTCCTTTCATTTATTAAAAACTTAAAATCTTAATTCTATCATGATAAATAATGCCAGCAATAGAAGAACCAAGAGCAATATCCTTAATTTCTTGAGAAGACGTATACCTTTTTTCTAACCAGCCGTTCAAATTAAATAAATGAACTTCAGTACCTAAGTTAACAGCCACAACATTATCACAACATATAAGCTGTTTTATTACACTATCAACAGGATACACAATATCTGAATTAGAATTAATATTAGTCAAAATAACATTTGTTTTAACACTTAGAAGACCAGAAGACTCCTCCTCAGTTCTAACTATACTATTTTTCAAATTAATATCAGCCATCTGTACATTAGAATCAAAATTAGAAATAACTTTGTCCTCATCATTATAAATAATATGTATAGAATTATCATATATACATACCAACTGATCCTTATCTTGATATTTTATATCAGTTATTACATTATTAGCATCCGCATTATATCTAAAAATGACTGAATTTGTTGTATCTCCGTTACTTGCACTCTCAATTTCAACAATTTTTATACCAGACTCAATAAGAGCACCGCCAATATTAATTTCAGCAATAGCTAAATATTTAGCATCATTAGAAACTTCAGCATCAATGGCAATAGTAGAAGCAAGATATGTTTTAAATAACTCCTTGCCACTCTTATCATAAGTAATAATAACACTTTTATAGCTTGTTCCCTCAGTAATAATAGAAACATAGCCTTTTTTATTTACATTGATTTTTCCAATACTACCTTCAACTTTGCCTTCCCATAAAACTTTACCGCTCAGAAACCAAATATGCTTTTTGTCCATTTTTTTCAGCAATTGCAACATATTCGCCACTAGTTGATAAAACAGGATTACTGATGGCAATGTCAAGCTCATGAATATTAGAACCATAACTATTGTAAAAATCAAGTTTACCATTACAAAGAATACCAATGTACTTATCAAGAGCAAAAATAAATTGAGACTTATCAGAATCAATTTTTATAGTTGCAACATCCTCTTCAGTAACTTCTTTACCCAATACATTTACATTAATCCAATTGCGAATATCCTCATTAGTAGAATATAAAACAATTATAGTGCCAATCGCAATTGCAATTAATATAATAAAAGCAATTATAATTTTATTTCTAAGTGGCATTTTTCCTTTAAATTTTAGAATTTTCATAAATTCCCTTTCTTCTGTTTTCAAATATATACTAATTTTATAATATTTTAAAAATTAATACAAGGTTATTTGCACTTTAAAATAAAAAATAGTTGCAAAAGTCCTAAAAATCCAAAAATAGGGTAGAGGTTATTTACCAAATTTGAAAAGCCAATTAATGGTGCAAAAATAGAACATGAACAAATACACCTATTAAAAATAATATACTTATCTCTATCATAAGAAAAATTATTTAAAAAACCAAAAGCAGAAGAAAGCGCAGTTGTAACAATAGAAGCAAGAATAATTATTCCATATAGAAACTTAAAAACATAGCCAAAAGAACTAGAAGCATAGACAGCAGGAAGCTCAATAAAAGATATATCACCTTTAATACTAAGTAAAAGGACAAAAATAATTAATGCAAGCAAACAAATAACAATTATAGAATAAAGCGAAACCATAACAATATCCAAATGACTTTTTAAAAAATTTTTAATAGGAATTAATACGGAAATCAAAGTTACACAATTATAACTAGCATATAATAAAGCCATAAAAATCCATATAAAAGAATTATTAGATTCATAAATATAATGTGTACTATTAATACTTTTTACGCCCAATAAAGCCAAAATAACGATAACTAGAGGTATCAAAATAGAATTAATAAAAACAATACCATTAATACTTTTATTCAAAATAAAATAGCAAAAAACAGAAATAATAATACTAGACAAAAACTCATTAACTCCAAATTCTTGCTTAAAATAAGCACTAAAACCCGCACACATAACAAAAAAAGTAATAAGCAAAAAAATATTAATAATTAAATTAAAAACCTTCTCAATATTAAACTTCCTAAAAAAAGAATTTCCAATAATAACATGTAAAAAATCTTCATAACAAACAATATCATATTTTCTTATTAAAAATAAAGACTTGTAAATTACAAGAAAAATACAAAAACAAGATAAAAAAATGCCTAACAATCCATAGTAACCATAAACAAAGAAAAAAGAAAAAATTTCCTTTCCAGATGCAAAACCAGCACCAATGATAGTACCAACAATAACAAAAACACAACGAAAAATATTCATAAAAAAACTCCTCATATAATATTATGAGGAGTTCTTAAAATTAATTTATTTTTTTCTTCTTCTTAAAGCCCAAACGATTATACCAATAATAATTATAGCAGAAGGAACAATACTTATAACAGCAACTACAATAGAATGTTGCGATTGAGTTGCAGTATAAGAAGTAACTTCTCTTGTATCTTTCCTTATTGTAATCTTATCTTCAACCTTAGCAAGATAAGCAATAGAATTCAATACCGCATCCATATTATTGTACATTTGAACAACTGAATATCTAGCATTACCAATTGTTATAGGAACATCAGTAGCAAAAGCATTATTTGCATAAACAATTAAATTAGATGTTTTATCTTCGCCAATTTCCTTAGAAAGTAATGCACCTACAACAAATCCACCTTTTTCCTCTTTATCTGTAGGACCACCTTGGTTTCCCTGAGAAAAATCAGTCCTATAAAAAGATTTTGTACTTGTTGAAAGTAAATCAGTCTTAGTAACATTTAATTCACTTAACTTATCATTATCAACAAAAGTTAATTTTCCTGTATCAACTAACAAAACACTCTCAGTAGTTAAAATATCAGAAGATTCAACATAAGGGAAAATCATATCAGGTGTATTCATTAAAATTCTAGTTGTATCTTGCTCAAAAACAGCACCATCTTTATTAATTGTAACACCATATAAATCCAATATAGATTGAATATTAGGGGTTGGTTCTTTTGAATTAATAGGGTCAATATCGTTCATCCATAAAATATTTCCACCAGCATTAATATAATCTTTAATTTTATTTGCCTCAAGTTCAGTAAAATCCTTAGCAGGAGAAGCGATAATCAAAGTAGAACAATTTTCAGGAACACGCTCCTCAATAAGTAAGTCCAACTCTTTTAGTTCATAATTTTCCATATTCAAATCATTTGAAAGTGATAAAAACACTGTTGACATAGAATACTCGTCATGACCAGTCAAAATATAAATTGGAATAGTTTGTCCTAAAGAAGAAACAGAAATTATAGTATTAGTAAGTCTTTGCTCAGCAATATCTGTTGTCTTTCCTGTATTATAATCATAAGAGAATAAATCATTATATCCAATAACTTTATGCTTATCACCACATATAACAGCTATCATATAACTATCTTCTATTATTTGATATTCAGAAACCAAATCAGGTCTCTCAGAAGTATCAATAATTTCTACACTAATATTTTCATTTGCTCTAGAATATTGTTTAGTTAAATCAACAATACTATCATTTTCACTATAATCAAACATATAAATTTGAACTTTATCTTCAGAAGGTAATTTTGCAACCTGCTCTTTTGACTCGTCTGTCAAAGTAAAAGTTTTTTCTTTAGTCAAATCTATATCGCCTAAATCAATTAACTTCAAACCAACATTTAAACCTATAAAAATACCAATAATAATTGCAAGTAAAAGAATAGTTAAACTTGTTTGTCTTAGCCACTTAAATTTGACATTATCTAATATTTTCTTAAATTTTTCCACTTAAATTCTCACCTCTTCTATTTTAAAACTTTCCTTCTTTGCATCACTATAATAGTAAGTAATATAAACATAGCTGTTAGTGAAAGCAAAGTAATAGATTCCTCAACCGCCAATATTCCGTTAGGATATTTTGAAAATAAATATACTGGCGATATAATACCTAAATTCTCAGAAAGATTAGGAATAAACATACTTATAAGTAATAATACAATAGTTGCAACACCAGATATAATTTGGTTTTCAGTTAAACTTGAGATAAACATACCAACAGAAAGATAAGCCATTGCAACTAAAAGGAAACCTATTATAGTAGTAATAGTTTGAGGAACATTAGTAAGACCATGTGCAAAAATACAAACTATAACATAATACATTAATGAAAAGATTGCAGTAATTACAATTACCATAAATGCTGCTAAAAACTTACCTAAAACTATAGAAGTAATACTTCTAGAAGAAGTAAGAAGCAGAGTCTCCGTTCCATTTTTTCTTTCACCAGCAAACATTGCCATAGTAAGAAGCGGAATAGTAAATGTTAGTAACTCTATTGTATAATAAAACAATGAAGGATATTCAACGCTACCAGATTGGAATATAAACTGATAAAAGAAGTAACTAGATGCAAACATAAAAGCACCAATAAAAACATATCCTATAGGAGAAAGGAAATATAATTTAACTTCCTTTTTTATTATAGCCCACATTAATTATCCCCTCCTTCATTTTTCTTATTATTCTTATTTTTTTCCTTCTCTTCTTTTTTCTTTTCTTTCATTTCCTTTTTCTCTTTTTTCTTTTCAAGTTTTTGCTCTTTCTTTTGAGCCTTATCATTATCTATATCTTCTTGAGGCTCCTCACTTGCAGTATTAGAAGAAATATCCTTTTGACTCTCAATCAAATCAATAAATGCTTCCTCCAAAGTAGTTTCAGCCTTTTTAAGCTCAAAAATAGTCATACCGCACTTTGCAAAGATAGAAAAAATATCCTTTCTAATATCTTGATTATTGCTAGGAACAATACTATATTGCTTTGTTCCATCAGGAAGCTCTTTTTGCAAATTATAACTCTTAATATTAGGTATTTCCTTAACAGCCTCATCAATTTTATTTTCTGGATCTTCAATTGTAACAAGTAAAGTATTTTCAGACTGAGACTTATCCTCAAGATTCTCAGGAGTATCTATAGCAACAAGTTTACCTTTATTAATAATAATAACCTTTTTGCATATTTGACTAACCTCAGATAAAATATGAGAACTTAGAATAACAGTATGATCTTTTCCTAAAGACTTTATCAAACTCCTTATTTGAGTAACTTGCTTAGGATCAAGACCAACAGTAGGCTCGTCCAAAATCAAAACCTTAGGGTTTCCAACCAATGCACCCGCAAGGCTAACACGTTGCTTGTAACCTCTCGAAAGATTCTTTATTAATTTATTTTGAACCTCAGATATATTAACAGCCTTTAAAACTCTTTGAGCCTCATTTTTTCTTTCCTTTCTAGGAACACCTTTTAATTCCGCAATATACTGTACAAACTCTCTAGGAGTAAGTTCATTATATAAAGGGGTTGTTTCAGGCATATACCCAATTTCTTTTTTAGCTTTTTTAGGTTTCTTGCTTACATTATATCCGTTAATTTCGACATAACCTTTAGTAGGCTCAATGAAACCAGTAATCATACTCATAGTAGTAGTTTTACCAGCACCATTTGGTCCTAAGAAACCAACAATCTCACCTTCTTGGATTTCAAAGCTAATGTTATCTACGGCAACAAATTTGCCATATTGTTTAGTAACATTTTCAACTTTAATCAAGTGATTCTCCTCCTTTTTTACATAGTTGCTATAATATTATCATGTGTTAAATATAATTTCAATATTTTCACATAAAATTTACAAATTTATATACGGAAATAGAACTTTGCAAGAATAAAAAAATAATATTGAAAAATATCAAAAAAAATTTTAAGATATTATGAAAATACGCACTTTTAGTGTACATAATTTTTACCTTGTAAGTGCTTGGCATTTTGCTTTTAGACTTTATATAATTCTAATGAACACTTTATATATAAAAATGGGGGAAATTTTATATGAAGGACGATATCGAAATAGGAAACAGGATAAGAAGAATAAGAGAATCATTATCTATGACAAGAGAACGCTTTGCAGAACTAATAGACATATCTTCCTCTTTTTTGAGTCAGATAGAGAGGGGAGAAAAGTCAATGAGTGTTCAGACGTTAATGCTTATATCTATAAATACTGGCTTTTCATGCGACTATATTTTATTCGGAAACAATGAACAAGTTGATGTAGCAAACAAAATAAACAACATGATAGCACATAGTCAACCAAATGTTGCAGAGATAATTTATGATGTAGTACGTCCATTAACAAAGCTAAATTCAAAATAATAATACAATAAAAAAATAAAATAAAAGTTACTATCAAAAGTAACTTCTATTAGAATTATTCTGTCTTTGAAAAAAATGCTTGACAAATAAGGTAAAAATGTGTTATTATAATTAGGCAACCGAGTTGGGTCAGTAGCTCAGTTGGATAGAGCACAGGCCTTCTAAGCCTGGGGTCGGGGGTTCGAATCCCTTCTGGCTCACCAATGGTTTGTTTATTTATCGGGGCGTAGCGCAGCTGGTAGCGCACGTGGTTTGGGACCATGGGGTCGCAGGTTCGAATCCTGTCGCCCCGACCAATTTAAAGGATTTTTAAAGAAATTTTAAAAAATTTCAAAAAAGTCCAAAATGTGAAAAAGCACATATCTGTAAGATTACAGAGTGTGCTTTTACTTTTATTAGTTTTTTACTATTATAATGTTTTAACAAATCTATTTTTTCCATATTCTACCTTATTTATTTTTATATTTCATTTACTTTTATAAAATCCCTTAATATTTCAACAATATCCTTAAACTCTATATTTTGAGCATATTTATTCTTTTCACTATAACGTTTCCAACTGCTTTGAATAGTTTCATATTCAAGCATTTCATCAAATATTTTATTATAATCTTTTAGAGAATCAAACGAATCTCTATTTTTTAATGTCTTTTCAAAAGCTTTTTTGAAATTTGAAATATTAATTTCATTTCTTAATTTTGTTAAAAATATATAAACATCGTAAAAGTCCTTCATCCTACCATTGTAAAGCGTTCTCCTTAATATTGTTTCTATTTTCTCTGCTAAAATAGTTTCTAAATTGTAAGAATCTATATATATCTTTTTATCTTCAAATAACGAATTATATTCGTATTTTAATTCGTTTGGAGTTATTTCATCTCCTGTAGAAATATCTATTTCTAGATTTACTTTCAAATTTTCTAATTTTCCAATTAATTGATATTTATTGCCACCATATTCGTCTTCTTCTCTAATATCTGTAATGTTAACGAGTTCAAAATTTACCCCATCATCTAAATTAATAGTTAATATTTCATTAAGAATATGTACCATTTTTTCTTTAGATACATCAATTCCTTTTATAGAAATATCCATATCTCTAGTACTTCTACTTTCAATTCCAAGCATTGCTGAAAGCAATAATCCACCCTTTAATATAAAATTTTCGTTGTATCTTGATACAGATATTCTTTCTAAAATTCTTTCAAACATAAAACGTTGGTATATTTCAAGATGTTGTAGATTACATTGCTTTTCGATTAGCTTAGCTTTTTCATTTAATTCCTTGTATGTTATCACTAAATCAAAACCTCCATTATATTTTTTAGCTTTTCAGACACACCTAATTTTTCAGCATATTTTTCTAAAGTAATTAAGTTTTTATGTTTTTGCCTAAAATAATTATTAATAATTTTATTATATACCTCTAAATCAATAGTATTTGAATTTTTTAATATATCACATAAAGATCTTTCTGCATTATATATTTTTATAGGATTTCCATATGGACTTGTTATTTCTGTAATTCCAATATCAAATTTTTCTTTAGTAACATAGTGAACATTAACATTTGCTCGTATTTTATGATTTTTTATTGTCGTCACATCTATTTCGTATGGAGTTCTATCGCTTAAATTTAAAAGATAAAATGCAGTATTGTATGAAAATACAATATTGGAAAATCTCTTTTGAAGTATATAAAATTCGTCCTCTATTAATTTATTATCGATATATAAGCCATGCGCAACTTTTCTGATTAATTCAGCTTCAATCAGTTTAGGAATTTGCATTTTTGAAAATCCTAAACCTTCAATTTCTTTTGTAGATATATATCCATTATGACTTTTTATAAAAATTAATAATTCTTCATTATTCATAATTCCAACCTCTTTTACTTTTATACTTACATTTTATCATTTGTTGGTCAAAAAGTAAATATGTTTTTTATTTTTTATCTAAAAAATTGTTTCAAAAATTTCAACAAAGTAAAAAATATGTATATTTGATTCATTATAACGTTTTTTAATGAAAACAAAAGGGAAAATTATTGTTATAAATTTTATTAAATAGTATATCATTTCCCAAAAATCAAGTGTTTTCATTTTTGGGAAATAATATGTAGAAAATTTGGGGAAAAGTCCAAAATGTGAAAAAAGCACTACATTGCCGACCAAAGCAAAATGAGTGCTTTTTATTACATAGGAAAATCTTTCGATTTTTCCGGAGCCGCAAGTTTAAGTTACATTGGGCTGTGCATATTTGCGAAGCAATTTTACACATGTGGGCATCGAAATCTTCGATTTCGCTAATGCACAATTTTTTTATCTATTAGCCAAAGAAATTTTTATATCCTCAAAAAATTCAACAATTTTAAACTTTACCTTAACACCTAGATTTTCGCCAGAAACTAAATCATATTCCTCACTATTTAAATTGCTCTCTAAAACATCCTTTGAATCATCATCAAGACTGCCAGAACTTACATCAACAAAGCAAAGAGTAGGGAACATTACACACCACCAATTATGACCTTTAGCTTCGCCGATTTCAATTCTTAACGCATCATAATAACCAGAAGGAAGAGAAATATCACCATAAGACTTGCTTGGAAAATCAAAATTGCCAACTTTTAAATTAACATCATAATCATATCCAGCATTTTTTATAGTAGATAAAGCAATTTGCTTAAAATCCTCTAAATGCTCGTCCATAAGAGAAATAACCTCCTCCTTAGTAGAAACATCAGAAGAAATTTCCTTCATATAACTCAAAACATTATCACGAACAAGAAGCTTCAAATTCTGATCCTCCTCTGAATCACTATTTGCAAGAATATGAAGCCTAAATACACTATCAGCAATATCATTAGATACAGACGAAGCATAAGAATAGGCACAAATAAATGTATATAATAAAAACAACAAAATAAGTACAAAAAAACGCTTTAATAATTTCATTTACAAAACCTCCATTTCAAGTAAAAATTAATTATTACTAAAAGTATTTACAAAAATAAGAAATAATATACAATAAAAACATAAATTTATTAAACAGGAAATTTTCTTACGGAAGCAAACGAAACAATGTCGAAATAAGTTGCACGAAATATAGCAAAAAAACATTGACAACACAAAAAAATAATGGTAAAATTTACCAGTAAACAAAAGTTAAAAAAGGTAGGTAAACAAATGGAAAATAATAAACAAAAAATATGTAGTTTCTATGTTAGCGATTGGCATTTAACAGCTATGCTACTTCCTTTTATAGAAGAACAGATACATAAAGGAGAAAACATAAACACAATATTAGAAAAAAACATTACAGAAAATATGAAGGAACTTTTGAGTAGAATAAAAATAGAAGAAGATATAAAACAACAAATAATGGCAATAGAGTGGAAAAATAAAAACCTTATAAAATACAGTGAAATTAGAAAATTCATGGAAAAAGCAATAAAAAATCAAAAAAATATTACTATATTAATAGAAGGAAATAAAGACAGAATAGAATATATAAACAGAAATATAGATAAATGGATGGAAAAGCAAGCTAAAAAAATAAAAAGAAAAGAAATAAGAATAATCAACTGCTATGAAGTAAACGAATTTAACAAAAATTTGCAAGAAGTATTAGACATGCACGATAAAATCTTAAACACATCAGGAATACATAATATAGAAGATGTTTATGCAGGATACACAAAATTACGAGCATAAACGAAATTAAAAAAGTGCATAAAAAGCCTTAAACACTTCAAAAATTAACCATAATTGCATAAGAAAAGCATATAATTTGAAGGAAAGCTAAAATATATGATTTATAGGAAAAACTTCAAAACTATATGTTTTTTATTATATAAAAATCACAAAAACTATTGAAATTTTGTTCGCAATATGATATAACTAAAAATATAAAAAAAGTACAAATGGAAGAAAATAAGAAAGAATATGACTAAAACGGCAAAAAACAAAAGAAACGGTCATAATTGTTTTATTGCTAAAATAATTACAATAATTGACACAAAATAAGAAATATATGATACAATAAATAAAGGAATAGTAAAAATATGTTAGAAGAATTGGATAAATTAATAAACTTTATACAAACTGAATATATACAATTAACTAATAAATGGGAGCAAAGTGAGTATTATACTAAAATGAATTTAAAAAATAATCAGGTTTGTGACTTATCAGAAAATAAATTAATACTTGATGCTATAGTTAATTATAGAGAGTTTATAAATCAAAACAATATTCAACTTTTGTTAGATTTCCAAAAGTTTAATAGTGATAATGCAACTGTTAATATTAGGACAAAGGCAAAAAACTCTATTGAATTTAAAATAGAAAATTATATAAAAAATCACGAAAATGGAAAAGTACCAATTAGTAAATGCTTTAATGATTTATTTGGTATAAGGATAATATGTAGTGAAGCACTATTATTTGATGAAGTTTCAGGATTAATAAATTCTAAATACAAAAATTTGAAATGTATTGATTCAACAAAAAATGATTACAAAGCAACACACATATATTTTAAAAAAGATAATTATACTTTTCAATGGGAATTGCAAGTATGGAATAAAATAGATGAAGTAAGTAACATTATTTCACATGAAAAATATAAACAAGACTATGTAAAATGGGAGAAGGAGAATAAAGGAGAAAAATAATTATGATAACACATTTTATATTTATGAGTAGTTCTTATACATTAGGAAAAAGAATAGCATTAGACTTTATTGTCAATAATGAAGAAATACAAGATAAACTAAAAGAATACTTAGATAAAATTACTACAGAATGTGGTAAAGATGTATCTATATCTACACATATTATACAAGCAGAAGATACAACTTGGGAATCTGTATGCAGGGCAGACCATTTCTTTAAAGACGTTGAAGTGATGGGAAACCTTAATAAATTTATAAAGTTAATAAAACAAGATAGAAAACTAGAAGGCATAGATGTTGCTAAATATATACTATCAAAAACTAAATGCACTCAATTAAAGTTACAAAAATTAGTATATTTATGTTTTGCAGATTATTTATGTGATACAGGAAAGGAATTATTTACAGATTCGATATATGCGTTTCAATATGGACCAGTAGTAGATACAGTATATGCAAAATATAAAAAATATGGATATAAGCCAATAGAAGAAGAAAAAGAGGATATAGATATAATAGTATCAGAAATGCCAGCCAAAAGTAGAATATTGTTTGCTGAAGAAGGTACAGAAAAAATAATAAGTATTGATAAAACTTTAAAAAAATATGGACAATTAACTGCTAGTCAATTGGTTGAATTAACACATAAAGAAAATACACCATGGACAATGACAACAAAAGGGACATGGATATTCTATTCAAAAATAAAACCAGAAGTAATAAAAAAGTATCATAAATTTGAGACAATATAAAATAAAAATTATAGAAAAAGAGGAGAATTTTATGAAAAAAATAATTAGTAAATTAAAGAAAATTGTTGTAGCAATAAGTGTGTTTTTTCTTTCGATATATAAAAAATCTTGGCTATTTGCCTTGGATTAAATTATATTTTTACAAGTTTATAAATTTTCCAACCCCCCTATTGCATATAAATAGCAATAGGGGGGGATTTTTATTGCATAGGAAAAATCGCAAGATTTTTCCGTAGAGCAAGGTTAAGTTACATTGGTCTGTGCATATTTGCAAAGCATAATGCCCAATTTTCTTATATAAAAATTTGCATAAAAAGTCAAAAATTAGGTAAATTTATACAAAAAAATTGCAAAATAAAAAAAAATAATGTAT
>CANRAW010000015.1 GCA_947628715.1 uncultured Clostridia bacterium | reverse complement strand
TATAATTTGTGAAGGAAGGCCTTATTTATGGATATAGAAACATTTTTACAAATATTTCCACTAAAATACGTAATAATTTATTTGATAGCAATTAATGTTATTGGATTTTTTGCAATGCTTATAGACAAAGAAAAAGCAAAACGTGGTTCATGGAGGATACCAGAAAAAACACTTTTCATGTTTACATTTTTAGGTGGAGGCTTTGGAACAATTGCTGGTATGTATTTGTTTAGACATAAAACAAAAAAACTAAGATTTACAATTGGTTTTCCTGTTATTTTAATAACAGAAATAGCATTAGTTATATATTGGGTTACAAGATAGAAAAAAAATATATTTGACTTACCTATCTACAAAGCAGTAAAATAGCCTTGTAGGAGGTAAGTTATTATTTTTTATCCGAACAAAAGAACAATACACATAATGTATTTAAAAATAAAATAAAAAATTCACATAAAAATAAAATTTATTGCAACTGAATAAAAGTTCGATAAAAAAATGCCGAAAAAATAGTTATTCACAAAGTTATCCACATTTTGCAAAAATGTGTGGAAAACCAAAAATGTAAACTAAAAAATTACAAAATGATTAACATAACATGCCAAATTGCAATATATTTGAAATAACATTGTAATATTTTGGAAATATAATGTGGCTTTTTGAAAAATACTTGTAATATTGCATAGAACATTTTGTCTAAATTTGTCATATATTATTTATAAGAAATGGGTGTTATTATGAACAAATTAAGAAAAATTATAAGTAAAATGTTTCTAGGCAAAAGCAGAAATTTAAACGATTATAAAGAAATTGATTATGAAACTTTAAAACATTATGCAAAAACAGATAAAAATGTTGTTATTGTCGATGTAAGAAGTCCACAAGAATATGCAGAAAAGAGACTTCCTTTAGCAATAAATATTCCACTTTATGAATTAGAATCAAAAATGAATCAGCTTTTAAATAAAGACGCAAAAATAATTCTTTACTGTCAAAGCGGTATAAGAAGTAAAAGAGCAGAAGAAATTTTAATACAAAATGGATATACTGATGTCTGCTCATTAAAAGATGGATTAGATGGAATATAAAATTTTTCATTTTTTTATAGACATTTTGTAGAAATTATTATAAAATTATAAAGTAACTTAACCTTATTGCTTCGGAAAATCTTGCAATTTTTCTATGCGATAAGAAATCGAAATATGGAGGGATTAATGAAAAAAAAGAAAAAAATAAATTTAAAAAAATTTATCCCAAGAGTTATAATACTTGTACTATTAATTGTTTTAATTATGTTTATAAAAAATATAATGTTTAAAGAAGAAACAAATAATGTTTATGACTTATCTTTAATTGTAGATAAAGAAGATATAACAAATAGCTTACAATCTAGTATATATATAGATAAAGACGGCATTTTATATATGTCTATGGAAGATGTAAAAAACGTTTTTGATGAAAACATTATTTATGAAGAATCGTCAGGAAAGATTATTACGAGTGCTTATACGAAAGTTGGAGCATTTGATTTGCAAAATAATTTGGTTGAAATCAATTCGGCAACAGTATCTATGCCATCTAGCATAATAGACTATGGTACAACATATTATTTGCCGATTTCAGCCATGTCTAATATATATAACATAGAAGTATATACAAGTGATAAAAAGGCAATTGTTTTATCTTTATATAAAGAATTATCGACAGCAAAAACGAATAAAAATATTTCATTAAAAAAGGAGCCAGGAATATTTAAAAAAACACTTGAAAAAATAGATGCAGAAAAGGATGTTATTTTTATAGAAAAAGCAAAAAAAGGCTGGGTTAAGGTACTTACTTATGAGGGAAATATTGGATATGTTAAAGAAAAGGACATAGGCGAGATACAGAAAAAAAGAACAGATATGAAGGAAGAGGATTTTACAAATAAAGTAGCAGATTTATCAAACTCAATAGAAATAAATAATAAAACTTTAACTGACGAAAAAGTTACAGATTTTGCTAATAGAAAACAAATAGTAGAAGATGTTATAAAACAGGTTATAAAAGAGGAAAAATTTACAATTAACATTAATTTATCAGATGTAAATGCAAGTTCTGAAAATATAGAAAGACTTATAATAGAGTTAACACCAAGATTAAAAGAAATAGGCGGATGTGTTGTTGTTACAAATAATAGTTTATTAAGTAATGAATTTTTAAATAAATATAACTTAATATAGGGGGAAAATATAATGGACGATGAAAAAGAAGAATTTAAACACAGTAATAAACATGCAGAAACAAATGGAAATAAGTTAGGTATATTAAAATGGATAATATTAGGAATTATTATTTTTATTGTTTTAGCTATTGTAGGTACAGTTATTTGGTATAATGTTTCTTTGTCAGCAACTGGAACAAGTGAAGATGGGGTTACTTTAGAAATTCCTTTAGGTTCTGGTACAAATAAAATTGCAAAATTATTAAAAGATGCTGATATGATTAGAAGTGAAACAGTATTTAAGCTTTACATAAAATTAAATAATGTAACAGATATGCAGGCTGGAAAATATGAGTTAACCAAAGATATGGATGTTGAAAAAATTGTACAAGCATTAAAGACAGGCAAGGTATTTAAGGAAAGCGAAGTATCTATAACATTTATTGAAGGAAAAACATTTTCTTATTATGCAAAAGAAATAGCAAAAAATACTAATAATACAGAAGAAGATGTATATGCTGTTTTACAAAATGAGGAATATATAGATAGCTTAATAGAAAAATATTGGTTTTTAACTGATGATATAAAAAATAAAGATATATATTATTCATTAGAGGGATATTTGTTCCCAGATACATATTCATTTGACGATAAAGATGTTACAGTTCAAGAAATATTAGAGACACTTTTAGACCAAATGGGTAAGGTACTTGAAAATTACAAAACTGATATAGAAACTAAGTCTTATAATGTACATAAAATACTTAGCATTGCGTCTATAATCGAAAATGAGGCAATTTTTGATAAAGATAGAAAAGATATATCTAGTGTAATATATAATAGATTAAAAGCAAATATGAGCATTGGTAGTGATGTTACAACATACTATGCTTTCAAGATTGATTTAGGCTCAAGAGATTTATATAAAACAGAAATAAATACGTATAATCCATATAATACACGTGGACCAAATATGAACGGAAAATTACCTGTTGGACCTATTTGTTCACCAGGCAAAGCATCAATTGATTCTGCAATAAATCCAAATAATACTGATTATTTATTCTTTGTTGCAGATAAAGATGGAAATGTATATTTTACAAAGACAAATGCCGAACATCAGGCTAAGGTAAATGAATTAAAAGCTAATGATGCTTGGGCAACATTTTAGAAAGGATGGAAATATAATGAACAAATATAGAACACACAATTGCGGAGAACTTAGAAAAGAAAATGTAGGAGAGAGAGTAAAGATTGCAGGATGGGTACAATCAATAAGAAATTTAGGTGGACTTGTGTTTGTGGCTTTAAGAGACCAATATGGAATAACACAAGCTGTTATCTCAGGAAATAATGAACTTGCTGATACTGTTTCAAATATTCCAACTGAATCAACTGTTTCAATAGAGGGAACTGTAGGACAAAGAACAGGTTCTGAAATCAATGAAAATATGCCTACAGGAGAAGTTGAAGTTGTAATTGAAAAAGTTGAAATATTAGGAAAGAGACTAAAAAATTTGCCTTTTGAAATTAATTCAGAGATTGAGGCAAGAGAAGATTTAAGATTACAATATAGATTTTTGGATTTAAGAAATGAAAAATTAAAGCAAAATATATTATTAAGAGCAAAAATAATACAATTTTTAAGGACTCAAATGATTGAAAGAGGATTTACTGAAGTGCAAACTCCAATCCTTACAAGTTCTTCGCCAGAAGGTGCAAGAGATTATTTAGTACCTAGCCGTATCCACCCAGGAAAATTTTATGCACTCCCACAGGCACCTCAACAATTTAAACAATTATTAATGGTTTCAGGAATAGACAGATATTTCCAAATAGCACCATGTTTTAGAGACGAAGATGCAAGAGCAGACCGCGCACCTGGTGAATTTTATCAATTAGATATGGAAATGGCTTTTGCAACACAAGAAGATGTTTTCGAAGTTATGGAAAAAGTTATGTATGATACATTTACAAAATTTTCTAGTAAAAAAGTTGCAGAATATCCATTTCCAAGAATTACTTATAGAGATGCAATGTTAAAATATGGTTCTGATAAACCTGATTTAAGAAATCCTCTTATAATTCAGGATGTTACTGACATTTTCCAAGATACAGAATTTAACGCATTTAAGGGAAAATCAGTAAGAGCCATTGTTACAGAAAAAACAGCATCACAAACAAGAAGATTTTTTGATGAAATGGTTGAATTTGCAACAAGTGAAGCTGGTGCAAAAGGCTTAGCATGGGTAAAAGTTTTAGAAGATGGAACTTTACAAGGTTCTATTGCTAAATTTATAGACGATACACATAAAAATAAATTATTTGAAAAAACAGGATTAAAACCTAATGACGCAATATTTTTCATAGCAGACAGCGAAAATGCTGTATCTAGTATTGCAGGAGAAATAAGAAAAGAATTAGGAAAAAGACTAGATATAATAGATAAAAATGTATTTAGATTTTGCTGGATAGTTGATTTTCCAATGTATGAATTATCAGATGAAGGAAAAATTGAGTTTAGTCATAATCCATTTTCTATGCCACAAGGAGGAATGGAGTCATTAGAAACAAAAGAACCTCTAGATATTCTTGCATATCAATATGATATTGTTTGTGATGGAATAGAACTTTCTTCTGGTGCTGTTAGAAATCATGACCCAGAATTAATGGTTAAGGCGTTTGAAATTGCAGGATATTCAAAAGACGTAATAGAAGAAAGATTTTCTGCTTTATTTAATGCGTTCCAATATGGTGCTCCTCCACATGCTGGTATTGCCCCTGGAGTTGATAGAATGATAATGCTTTTGGCTGATGAGCCTAATATAAGAGGAGTTATTGCCTTCCCAATGAATAGTAAAGCACAAGATTTACTTATGGGAGCACCGGGAAATGTTACTCCTGAACAACTAAAAGATATTCATATTAAACTTGATTTAAAAGATTAAATTTCTTATACTATTTTTTTATAACTTGAATATATATGATTTAAGTAAATTATATATAGTTAGGTGATACTTTTGAAAACAGTATATATAAATCCAAAAAAAGAGGTAACAAAAAGAAGAAGTAAAAGAATTGCTAAAAAGTTATATAAAATTAGTAAAAAAGAGGATATAGTTGTAGCACTTAGTAAGAATTTAAGGAAGCAGGAAGATTTAAAAAATGAGATAAGGGAGTATGGGATTAAAATTTTAAATGGCAGATGGCTTTTTAAGTTTTTACTGTGTGATGTTTTAGAGTTTATATGTAAAAAGGAAAATAGAAGAATCGAAACTATAAATATTGCTTTTCTTATAAATAGCAACGATGATATTATTATTGCACAGATTATTCGTATTGCAAAAATGGTTAAAAATGTCAGAATTATTAGTCAGAATATTAGCAGATTTTCTTATTTAGAGAATCTGCTATATGAAAAGTATGGGATTGCTATTCAAGTAACAAATAATAAGCTAAAAAGTTTAAATAATATTGATATTATTATTAATTATGATTTTAAATATGATGTGATAAAAGAATACAATATCGGATGTTTTGCAACTATTGTTAATATTAAACAGGAATTAGAGAAAGTTAAAAATAATTTTGAGGGAAATAATATTAATTATTATGAGATAGAGTATAATAAGGAAAATTATGCTGATATGGAAAATGATTTATGTTTTGAGCCTAATATATTATATGAAAGCTACATTTATAGAAGGGATACATATTCTAATATCTATGATAAACTCATGGCAGATAATGTTAAAATTGTAAATTTATTATAAAGAATTTATTAGCAGTGTGAAATAATAAAAATTTGCGTTCGTAGACTTTGTCCTTGGTTTTCTTCGCAGAAATTCTAAACCTTCCTTATGGCACCACAACCACTGCACGCGTGAACTCTTTCCATAAGAAAGTTTAAGAATTTCTAGCTCGCAAACACTCCAGCGCTACTCACTTAAATTTTTATTATTTTACACTTAAAAAATCAAATAAAATTTAAAGAAAAAGTTCTTGACAAACGAAAAATATTGGCGTAATATATTAGATAATTATTACTTAAGGCGATGTGCCCTAGAAAGGAATGATTTAAAATGGAAAACAAAGAAATACTATTGACACAAGAAGGATATGACAATATTGAGAAGGAGTTAGAATATTTAAAAACAGAAAAAAGAAGTGAAATTGCGGAAAGAATTAAAGTTGCATTGGGATTTGGAGATTTATCTGAAAACTCAGAATATGACGAAGCAAAAAATGCCCAAGCTCAAAACGAAATTAAAATTGCAGATCTTGAAAATAAATTAAGATATGCAAAAATTATAAATGAATCTGAGATTGATACTAAAACTGTTCAAGTTGGAAATTGCGTAAAAATTAAAGACTTAGAATATGACGAAGAATTTGAATACACAATAGTTGGTTCAACTGAAGTTGACTTATCACAAAATAAAATATCAAATGAATCACCAATTGGTCTTGCACTCATTGGTGCTAAGAAAAATCAAATTGTAGAAGTACAAATACCAGATGGAGTTGCTAAATATAAAGTGCTTAGTATATCAATTGCAAAATAGGTTAATATAAGTATATATAATGAAGTTCTCTAGAAAAAACTAGAGAACTTTTTAAAATTTTAAAATATATGTTGAATTTTTTGTAATTTTATTATAAAATTTTAAGGTATATGGAGGTTCTTAAATATGATAACATTAGAAGATGTGAAAAATAATGAAGAAGTCCACGCTCTTGTACAAGGAGCTCAAAAGCAGTTGAATAGTTTAGGCTACACAGAACATTCTATAAGACATGTTAGTATTGTCTCTAAAAGAGCAGGAGATATATTAGAAGAATTAGGTTATCCAAAGGAAAGAGTAGAACTTGCAAGAATAGCAGGATATTTGCATGATATTGGAAATTGTATTAATAGAAAAGACCATGCCCACTCAGGAGCAATAATTGCTTATAATATTTTAAAAGATATGGGAATGAGTGTCGCAGATAGAACAGAAATAATGATGGCAATTGGAAATCATGATGAGGAAACAGGAACAGCAGTTAGTGATATATCTGCAGCTTTAATTTTAGCTGACAAATCAGATGTTCATAGAGATAGAGTTGTTAATCAAAATATTCGGTACGTTTGATAAACATGATAAAGTAAACTATGCTGTTACTGATGCAAAACTTATAATGAACAACAATGATAGAAAAATAACACTTGATTTACAAATTGATACGACTTTGTGCCCAGTTCTTGATTATTTTGAAATATTTATTGACAGAATGATTATGAGTAAATATGCAGCAAAATATTTAAAAATTTGGTTTGAATTAATAATTAATAATACAAAATTATTATAAAAAAAGAAAGGAATGTGAAAAAATTGGAAAAGAAACTAAAAATTGCATTATATATACTAATAATAGTATTAATATCAATTGTTGCTTTTGTTGGTGTATATTCAAAAAAGGCGGTATCTTATGAAAATGATTTACCAGATTATTTATTAACATCTGATGTTAAAGGTAAAAGAATTACAAGTTTTGAAATTGATTCAAGCACAGAAGAAAAGATTTATGATAAAGACGGAAATGAGGTAGCCTCAATACCAACAGACGCCAATGAAGAAGATTATAAAAAAGAACAAGTAAAAGTTAATCCAGATGAAATTTTAAATAAAGAAAATTACAAAAAAGTAGAAAGTATATTAAATGGAAGACTTAAAGAACTAGGCCCTTCAGAATATCGTGTTAAATTAAACGAAGAAACAGGTAATTTTGTTATAGAATTACCAGAAGGCTTAGATACAAACCAAATTATTCAATATCTTACTTTAAAAGGTGATTTCTCAATAACAGATTCAGAAGATGGAACATTATTGATAGGCAAATCAGATGTAGAAAAAGCATCTGTTATGTATAATGTAAATGAATCAGGAAATGTTGTCGTATATCTTTCTATTAAATTTAATAAAGAAGGTACAAAGAAGTTAGCAGAAGTTAGTAAAAATTATATGAAAATAGAAGATTCAAGTAGCGAAAATACAAATAGTGAAGAAAATGATAATGCTGAAGAAAACAGTGAAAATGAAGAGGAAAAGCAAAAACAAATAACTATGACATTAGAAGGCTCAGAATTTTTAACAACACAATTTGATAATGTTATATCAGATGGAACATTATCACTTTCTGTAGGACAAGGCTCAGATTTAGCTTCAGTATATGATTATATGCAACAAACTAAAGTATATGCAATGTTATTAAATAATGACGAAATGCCAATAGAATATAATGTAAAAACAAGCGAATATATAGAAAATACAGCTGTTAAAGATAATTTATATGTAGCAATAGGTGTATTAATTGGAATTTGCGTAATTATAGCAATTTATATGATAGTTAAGTTCAGATTAAATGGAGTATTTGCTGATATGACATTTGTTCTAACTACAGCATTATTATTGCTAATGATTAGATATACAAATACAGTTGTATCAATTGGCAGTGTTATTGCAATGCTTGCATTAATTGCAATTGAAACATACTTTATTTTCAAAATATTAAATAGTATAAAAAATGATTCTAGTTATGAAAATGTATCAACAGTAACTTATAATGTATATTTAAAAAATATAGACGTTATTATAGTTTTATTAATTATTGCAGTAGTATTTACATTTATGTCAAAAGTTGCTGTATATTCAATAGGAATGACACTTTTCTATGGAATTATAAGTATATTAGCATCTAACCTAGCATTTATGAGAATGATGTTACTTGCAAGGTATAGAAAGGAAGGATAAATATGAATAAAAAATTAATAGCTCTTGTTTCTAGCTTAATTGTAATAGTTATTCGGAATAGTTATGGCTTGCCTACTTGGATTCAATAAAGGGATGAATTATAAAGGATTTACAAGAATAAATTTATATATGAATCAAGTGTCAAATATTGAAGATGTAAAGCAAATTGTTTCTGAAAACTACAATGGTAAAACTGAAATTGCTTATATAGATGGGTTTAATGATACAATTTCTATAAAAGCTCAAGGAATATCTGAAGAACAAATTAATACAATAAAAGAAAAGCTAAATGAAAAATATCAATTTGAAAATATAGAAAATAATATTATG
This sequence comes from uncultured Clostridia bacterium, assembly GCA_947628715.1. GTDB lineage: Bacteria > Bacillota > Clostridia > TANB77 > CAG-508 > JAAWPK01. Next base: position 21,907 of record CANRAW010000015.1, on the reverse strand, counting down.
ATTATAGAAGAACCAGGAGTTCATGTTATAGACTTAATAGTAGATTATATAAAACCTGTAATTATCTCTTTTGTAGCTTGTTTAGTATATTTGACAATAACTTATAGAAAACTAGGTATATTAGAATCTTTAGTAGAACCAGCTATAAAAATAGTTATTATTGGTGCTTTATATGTAAGCATATTAAGTATATGTAGAATTCCATTAAATGAGTTTGTTGTACCTATTGGGATAATTATATATATTATGAGCTTATTAGGAGTTACTGTTTGTTTAAACAAGAAAAAAGGGGAGGCTTAAAATTTTTATGGTAGAGCAAATGGATACAATTGTTAATCTATGCAAAGCAAGAGGATATGTATATGCAGGTTCAGAAATATATGGAGGACTTGCAAACACATGGGACTATGGACCACTTGGAGTTGAATTAAAAAATAATATAAAAAATGCTTGGAGAAAAAAATTTATTCAAGAAAATAAATATAATGTTGGTATAGATTCAAGTATATTAATGAATCCACAAGTTTGGGTGGCATCTCGGCCATGTTGGAGGATTTAGTGACCCACTTATTGATTGTAAAGAGTGTAAAACAAGACATAGGGCAGATAAATTAATAGAAGAGTGGATGCACAAAAATAATTGTGAGCAAATAGTTGATGGCTGGCCAGACGAGAAAATGATAGAGTACATGAAAGAACATCATATAACATGCCCAAATTGTGGAAAAGAAAATTTTACTGGTATAAGAAAATTTAATTTAATGTTTAAAACTTTTCAAGGTGTGACAGAAGATGCAAAAGCTGAGATATATCTTAGACCTGAAACAGCACAAGGTATATTTGTTAATTTTAAAAATGTTTTAAGAACTTCAAGAAAAAAGATACCTATGGGTGTTGCTCAAATTGGTAAAGCCTTCAGAAATGAAATTACACCTGGAAACTTTACTTTTAGAACAAGAGAGTTCGAACAAATGGAACTAGAATTTTTCTGTAAACCGGGAACGGATTTAGATTGGCATAAATATTGGAAAGACTATTGCGAAAATTTCCTAATTTCTCTAGGGATGAAAAAAGAGAATCTTCGTTTAAGAGATCATGAAAAAGAGGAACTTAGCCATTATAGTAAAGCAACAACAGATATAGAATTTTTATTCCCATTTGGTTGGGGAGAATTATGGGGCATAGCTGATAGAACTGATTTTGATTTGAAAAAACACATGGAATTTTCAAAAGAAGATTTTACATACTTAGAAGAAGAAACTAAGGAAAGATATGTTCCATATTGTATTGAGCCATCACTTGGTTGTGATAGAGTTGCTCTAGCTTTTCTTTGCAATGGTTATTGTGAGGAAGAAATTGCAGAGGGAGATGTAAGAACAGTGTTAAAACTTCATCCTGCTCTTGCACCATTTAAAGCAGCAGTTCTTCCATTGTCAAAGAAATTAAGTCCAAAGGCTGAAGAAGTTTATGATATGTTATCTAAAAAATTTATGTGCGATTATGACGAAGCAGGAAGTATTGGAAAAAGATATAGGAGACAGGATGAAATTGGAACTCCATATTCAATAACAATAGATTTTGATACATTAGAAGACGACACTGTAACAATAAGAGACAGAGACACAATGGAACAGCAAAGAATAAAAATTTCAGACTTAACAAAATGGATTGAGGAAAAAATTGAATTTTAATGTTTGATTGTCGATTATTGTCGAATTATTCTAATTGACATTAAAAAAAATATGTTATATAAATAGATAGTAGTTTAATTATTTACTATCTATTTTTTTTCTTAGGATTCACCTAAAATATTATCCATTAAAATAAAAAAATAATTGCATAAGCCTAGAATTTTATGCTAAAATAAAAGGAGGAAAAAATTGGACAATCATTTACTAAATATAGAAATAATAAAGAAGTGTATTTTACAAAGAAAAGTAGTATATACTAAACATTGTTTAAATAGAATGAATCAGAGGAATATATTAATATCAGATATAAAAACAGGAATAGAAAATGGAAAAATAATAGAATATTATTATGACGATTATCCATATCCAAGTTGCTTAGTAGTTGGCAAAAACACAAATGATAGAATAATACATATAGTATGTGGTTTTGGTGAATCGATTGTTTATTTTATAACTGCATATTATCCTGATAGCAGTAAATGGGAAAAAAATATGGAAATAAGAAAGGAGAAAAATAGTGAATTGTTTTAAGTGTAAAGAAAATTTAATTGAGAAAAAGGTAAATTATGTTGTAAATTTAGAAGAAACAATAATAATTATTAAAGGTGTTCCAGCAAAAGTTTGCCCAAAATGTGGAGAACAATACTTTGATGACGAAACATCACGAAATATTGAAAAAATAGTAAATCAATTAAAACAATTAGCAATTGAAGTAACAATTGTAAATTATATGGATAGAGTTGCATAAATTTAAAGCTATATAATAGATTAAGGAGTTGCTATATGGATATAATAAATTTATTAAATGAAAAGTTAGGTAAACAAAATGTTTTTCTAAATGAAGCAATGTCAAAACATACTTCATTTAAAATTGGTGGACCAGCTGACATTTTTATAAAAATAAAAAACATAGAAAATTTACAATATACTTTACAATTGGCAAAAAAAGAAAAAGTTCCAGTATTTGTTATAGGCAATGGAAGTAATATCTTAGTTACTGATAAAGGAATAAGAGGAATCGTTTTAAAAATTGAGCTTGAAAATTTTGAAATTAAAGAAGATGGAGAAGACATTTTTGTAAAAGTGCGGAGCAGGCTGTAAAAATTCTATTGTTGCGCAAAAATTGTTAAGTTTGGAAATAGAAGGATTTGAATTTGCTTCAGGAATACCTCGGATGTATTGGCGGAGCAGTTAAAATGAATGCTGGCGCTTATGGAAAAGAAATGAAAGATATAGTATATAGTACGAAATACATAGATTATAATGGAAATATTCATGAATTAGATTTAGCTGAACATGAATTTGATTATAGGCACAGTATATTTTCAAACCAAAGTTACATAATATTAGAGAGTACATTGAAATTAAAAAAAGGAAATAAAAACGAAATAGAAGCTAAAATAAAAGAGTATGCAAATTCAAGAAAAGAAAAGCAACCATTAGATAAACCATCTGCTGGAAGTGTATTTAAAAGAGGAGATGGATTTATAGCCTCTAAACTTATTGATGAGTGCGGTTTAAAGGGAAAACAAATAGGTGGTGCAATGATTTCTGAAAAACATGCTGGCTTTATAATAAATGACAAAAATGCAACTGCTAAAGACGTTTTAGACTTAATTGAATATGTAAAAGAAGATGTATATGAAAAAAGAGGAAAGAAAATTGAACTAGAAATTGAAATAATTGGTGAAAAATAAATAAAACACTTGCAATTATTTGACAAATATAGTAAAATATATAAATATAAATAAATTTTACCTTTTTCTTGGCTTAAGGATAATCACACCACTTTTGCTAGGAAATAGGCAAATTAAAATATAAAGATGGAGGTGTAATTATGACAAAGGAAAGAAAACAAGAAATTATTTCTACTTATAAAAGAGACGAAAAAGATACTGGTTCACCAGAGGTTCAAGTTGCTCTTTTAACAGAAAGAATAAATGAACTTACTGAGCATTTAAAAGTACACACTAAGGATAACCACTCTAGACGTGGACTTTTAAAAATGGTTGGTAAAAGAAGAAATCTTTTAAACTATCTTGCTAAAAAAGACGAAGATAGATATAAAGCTATAGTTGAAAAACTAAATTTAAGAAAATAATTTTTTTAAGGCGTTTGATTTTTACATTAAACGCCTTGTAAAATGTATATTGATAATGTATAAGTATTTAGATTAAGTAGCTTGAATAATGTATAAATGAATTTTGTATATTATTGAAGTTACAGATGCTAAACTCTTATACATTATAGAAAGAAAAGAGGTAAAAAATATGTTTAGAACTTTTGAAACAGAACTTGCAGGAAGAAAATTAGTAATTGAAAGCGGTAAGATTGCAGAACTTGCCAATGGAAGTGTTATGGTAAGATATGGAGAAACAGTTGTAATGGTTAATGTAACAGCTTCGAAGGAGCCAAAGGAAGGTATAGACTTTTTCCCATTATCAGTAGATTATGAAGAAAAGCTATATGCGGTTGGAAAAATTCCAGGTAGCTTTACAAAAAGAGAAGGAAAGCCAGCAGATAAAGCAATCCTTACATCAAGAGCAATAGATAGACCAATTAGACCATTATTCCCAAAAGATTTTAGAAATGATGTATGCGTAATTGCAACAGTATTATCAGTTGAACCAGATAATTCACCAGAAGTTGCAGCAATGATTGGTACATCATGTGCACTTGCAATATCAGATATTCCTTTTGGTGGACCTACTGCTGCTGTTAATGTTGGATATGTTGATGGACAAATAGTTATAAATCCAACACTAAAACAAAGAGAAAAAACAGACTTAGTATTAACTGTTGCAGGAACTTTAGAAAAAATAACTATGATTGAAGCAGGAGCTAATGAAATACCAGAAGATTTAATGTTAGAAGCTATAAAAAAAGGACATGAAGAAATTATCAAAATTTGTAAATTCATTTCTGATATCCAAAAAGAAATAGGAAAGCCTAAATTTGAATATAAATCATTTGCTGTATCAGAAGATTTATATAATGAAATAGAAAATGAATATAAAGATAGGATGTATCAAGATGTACAAGCTCAAGACAAAGAAGTAAGAGATGCAAATATTGATAAAATAACAGAAGATATAACAAATTACTTACAAGAAAAATATGGTGAAGAATTTATAGAAGAAAGAAAACAAGAAATTGGAGAAATAATCTATAAATTAGAGAAAAAATGTGTAAGAAAAATGATATATGAAGAGCATAAGCGTCCAGATGGAAGAAAAATAGACGAAATTAGGCCATTATCTTGTGAAGTAGGAGTTCTTCCTAGAGTACATGGTAGTGCAATATTTACAAGAGGACAAACTCAAGTAATGTCTGTTGCAACACTTGGTATGCTTTCAGAAGCTCAAATGTTAGATGGTCTTGACGAAGATACAGAAAAAAGATATATGCATCAATACAATTTTCCATCATATAGTGTAGGAGAGGCAAGAACATCTCGTGGACCAGGAAGACGTGAAATTGGTCATGGTGCATTAGCTGAAAAAGCATTAGTACCAGTTTTACCTTCAGAAGAAGAATTCCCTTATGCTATAAGAGTTGTATCAGAAGTATTATCTTCTAATGGTTCAACTTCACAAGGAAGTATATGTGGAAGCACACTTGCCTTAATGGATGCAGGTGTTCCAATAAAAGCACCAGTTGCTGGTATATCAACAGGACTTGTAACTGATAGTGAAGATCCATCAAAATATGTAATGCTTACAGATATTCAAGGAATAGAAGATTTCTTTGGAGATATGGATTTCAAAGTAGGTGGAACACATAAAGGAATTACTGCAATACAAGTTGATATAAAAATAGATGGTTTAACATATAATATTATAGAAGAAGCATTTGCTAGAACTAAAAAAGCAAGAGAATATATTTTAGATGAAATAATGTTAAAACAAATAGCAAAACCAAGAGAAGAATTATCTAAATATGCACCAAAAATAACAACAACAAAGATTAAAGTTGATAAAATAAAGGATGTTATAGGACCTAGTGGAAAGACAATAAACAAGATTATAGAAGAAACTGGAGTAAAGATTGATATTCAAGAAGATGGAAATGTATATATTTACTCACAAGATTCTGAAAGTGGTAGAAAAGCATTAGAATTAATAGACGAAATTACTAGAGAAATAGAAGTTGGTGGAATATATAACGGAAAAGTCACAAGAATAATGAGCTTCGGTGCTTTTGTTGATGTTGGCGGTGGAAAAGAAGGCTTACTTCATATTTCAAAAATTTCAAAAGAAAGAATTAAAAAAGTAGAAGATGTTTTAAATGTCGGAGATACAGTAAAAGTAAAGGCTTACGAAATTGATGACCAAGGAAGAATAAATCTTACTGCAAAAGATTTAGACTAAAATAACCTTAAGAAAGATTTAAGAAAGAAAAATTTGCTTTTTTTGGAATAATATAGTATAATATAATATGTTTGAAAGATATTGATTTAGATACTTTAGAAAGGAATGATAAAATTAAATGGAATATATATATATATTACAGCAGGCAATAGTATGGATAATAACCATATTCTGGCTATATCAATTTTTGATTAGTATATGTTCTTTAGTTAAACTTAAAGATAAACCGCTTCTTACAAACAAAAATCACAAATTTATGGCAATTATTCCAGCACATAATGAAGAAGCAGTTATTAAAAATCTAATTGAGAGCTTAAAAAATCAAAATTATCCAAAAGACTTGCTTGATGTATATGTAATTGCAGATAATTGTACAGATAGAACAGCAGAAATTGCAAATGATGCAGGAGCAATAGTATATACAAGAAATCATATAGAGGGAAAAACAAAAGGTCATGCGTTACAATGGTTTTTATCTAAAAAAATAGAAGAAAATGCAGACTACGACGCATTTTGTGTATTTGATGCAGATAATATAGTAGATAAAGAATTTATAAAAAACATGAATAAAAAACTATGTCAAGGAGAAGATGTAGTTCAAGGTTATAGAGATATAAAAAATCCAACAGATAGTTGGATTGCATCAGGATATGCAATATTTTATTGGATGATGAATAGATTCTATCATTTAGCTAGATATAATGTAGGTTTATCTCCATTAATTAACGGAACAGGATTTATGGTTAGATTTGATGTAATTAAACCAAAAGGTTGGGACACATATACTTTAACTGAGGATATAGAATTCTCTTTACAAAGAATAATAGAAGGAAAGAAACTAGGTTGGGCAACAGATGCTATAGTATATGACGAGCAACCAGTTGGATTTAAACAAAGTTGGTCTCAACGTTCAAGATGGACTGTAGGACATATACAATGTATGTCTAGATATACTAAGGAATTAGCAAATTCTGCAAAGAAGAATAAAACATTAGTAACACTTGATGGATTGTTATATATTATAGGAAGTATCCCAATGTTTATAATTACATTATTATTATTAGCAATTAATGTATTTATATATATGGGAGACGGAATGACTAAAATAGAACTTTTACAAAGCTTTTTATTGTATATTATACCGACATTTGCTTTACCAATTGTAACAGGTATGATAATAATGAAATTAGATAAAAGACCAATTAAGCCTATGATTAAAGGACTTTTATGCTATCCACTATTTTTAGGAAGTTGGCTAGTTATTAACTTTAAGTGTTTATTCAAAAGAGAAACCAATTGGGAGAAAATTGAGCACGTTAGAGATATAAAAATAAATGAAGTTATATAATTAAATTGTAATACCAAGAGCGTGTAATTTATTATTACACGCTTTATTTTGAAAAGAGGGATGTAATGGACAAAAAGAAATTACATATAGCAATTATAATTTTAGGAATAATATTTTTAAGTTTAGGTGCATTTCATACTAACATTTGGTATGACGAGGCATATACTGTTTCAATGTGCACACATACCTTTAAAGATATATGGGTAATAGGCGCAAAAGATGTACACCCTGTGCTTTATTATTTTATGTTAAAAATTATAAATTTAATATTTGGAACAAATATATTGATTTATAGATTATTTTCACTTGTGCCTATGGCAATTTTAGGAATTTTAGGATACACACATATACGAAAAGATTTTGGTGAAAAAACAGGGCTATTATTTTCATTTTTTATTCTATTTATGCCAGGTATTACAAGATACGCAATGGAAATTAGAATGTACTCATGGGCAATGTTATTTGTTACACTTACTGCTATATATGGATATAGGCTATATAGAAATGAATTTAGTATAAAAAATTTATGTATCTTTGGTATTTTTAGTTTAGCTTCAGCATATACTCATTATTACGGATTAATGGCTTCTGGAATTATTAATGTAATAATATTTATTTACTTATTAACAAAACTAAGAAATAGAAAAAAAGAATTTTTAGAATTTACCTTATGCGCAGTATTACAAGTTGCATTATATATTCCATGGCTTATGATATTCATTTCTCAAGTTACGAGTATTAGTGAAAACGGATTTTGGATAACAATCTCATTTCCAAATACTTTATTTGAAGTACTTACAGTTCAGATGGCGACAGGAAATGTAATGAAAATGATTTTACTTATCCCAACTATTTTAATATACATATACATTGGATATTTAATATATAAAGCAAAAAAAGAAAAGGAAGATATAAAGCCAGGAATAATTGCATTTTCAATTTATGTATTAGTTGCTTTTTCTGCATTTATAATTTCAATTGTAATGAGACCAATACTTATGGATAGATATTTACTTGTTGTTATTGGACTTTTAATGTTTGCAATGGCATTTTTCATTTCTAAAGCTAAACGAAAAGTTATACCTGCAATAATATGTATCTTAATTCTTTGCTTATCTATTGGAAATAATATATCAATTATTGCAACAAACTATAGTAAAAAGAATACAGAAATGATAGAATATATAAATAACAATTTGGAAGAAAATGATTCATTTATTTTATATAATAATGCAATTTCAGGCTTTGCAATAACAGCAAAACACTTAGACCATAAACAATATTTTCATGATAAAGGAAATTGGGGAATTGGAGGAGCTTATGATTGCTTCTTGCCAAATTGCATAAGAACAGACAGCATAGACGAAATAATGGAAAACGCATCTGGTAGAATATGGATAATAAATATTTCAGAAGAAGAATTTGAAAATGATATACAAAGCAAATATGATGTTAAACTCATTGAAAGAAAAGAATTTCAAACAAAATACAATGGATACTTTTTCTCATTTACATTAATAGAAAAATAGTGGAGGAATGTTCTAATGATAATTTCAAAAAATATAAAGGTTTATGCTTTTGTAGGTCCATCAGGTACTGGCAAAAGCTATAGGGCACAATATGTAGCAAATGAAAATAATATAAGTTATATAATAGATGATGGGCTTTTTATAAAAGATAATGAGGTAATTGCAGGCTCTTCTGCAAAAAAAGCACCTACAAAAATCGAAACAGTTAAACATGCACTATTTCAAAAACCAGAAGAAAAGAAAGAAATACAGATGGCAATAAGGAAATATAAACCTGATGCTATTATGATACTTGGAACTTCTGATAGTATGGTATATAAAATTGCTGAAAATTTAGGATTACCCGAAGTTTCTAAAATAATACATATAGACGAAATTGCGACAGAGGAAGAAATGGAAACAGCAAGGAGAATTCGTGTAACTGAAGGAAAGCACGTTATACCAGTTCCTACATTTGAAATTAAAAAAGATTTTTCAGGGTATATTATTGACCCGCTTCAAATATTCAAATCTAAAGGTATTGGAAAAGCGCCTTACGTTTCTGAAAAGTCTATAATTAGACCAACATTTAGTTACATGGGTAATTTTACAATTTCTGACCAAGTTTTTAGACAAATTATTGAATATCTTGCATATAAAACACCAGCAATAGATAGACTTGCTAAAATGAGAATCACAAAATATGATGAGGGACCTACAATTTATATGGAAGTTATTGTTGTATATGGCTATAACATTATAGAAAGTATTAAAGACTTTAGAGAGAAATGTATAAAAGAAATAGATAAACTAACTGCAATGAATATTAGAGAAATGGAAATTGTAGCAAGAGGTATAAAACTAAAGGAGGAATAAATTATGTCTTTTGTAGTTGCAATAGATGGACCAGCTGGAACAGGAAAAGGTACAGTAACAAAAATTCTTGCCCAAAAATTAAACCTTGTAAATATTGATACAGGTGCTATGTATAGATCTGTTACTCTTGAGTGTATAAATAAAAATATAAATCCAAACGAAATAAATAAAATAAAAGAAATATTAGAAAATATTGATATTAAACTTGAAAATGTTTCAGGAACACAAAAAGTATTTTTAAATGGAAAAGATGTATCAGAAGATATAAGAACACCTGAAGTAGATAATCTTGTTGCTGTATATTCAGCTTTAAAGGTTGTAAGAGATAAAATTACCCCAATGCAAAGAAAAATGGGCGAAAATCAAGATGTTATTATGGAAGGAAGAGATATACGGAACTGTTGTATTTCCTAATGCAGACGTAAAAATATTCTTAGATTGCTCACTAGAAGAAAGGGCTAGAAGAAGATATAAACAAAATATCGAAAATGGAATAAATGAAAGCTACGAAGAAGTTCTAAAATCAATCATAGAAAGACATAAACTTGAGACAGAAAGAGAAATAGCACCTTTTGTTAAAGCAGAAGATGCTATACTTGTAGATAGTACAAGCATGAGTATTGATGAAGTAGTAAGCAAAATTGAAAGCATAATAAAAATGAAGGGAAAGAAATAAAATGGTTAGAGCTTTTCTAAAATGTGTACTAAAAATCACAACATTACTTTTTTTTAGAGTTAAAGTAGTTGGTAAAGAAAATATCGAAGAAGATAAACCTTACATAATATGCCCAACACATACAAGTAACTGGGATCCAGTAACCTTATTTAGTTTTTTAAAGAGAAAAGATATATATTTTTTAGCGAAGGAAGAAATTTTCGCAAATACTTTTATAAAATTGATTGCAAATAAAGTCCACGCATTGCCTGTAAAAAGGGGAAAGCAAGATACGGGGCTACTCAAAAACTGTGCTAAGTTATTGAAAGAAAGCCATATCGTATTAATTTTCCCAGAAGGAACGAGAAACGGCATAAAGAAAAATGGCAAAATTCAAAATGGAGCAGTCCTAATGAGTCTAATGTCAGGAGCTTCAATTATACCAATTGGAATACAAGCAACATATAAGCCTTTTATCTCAAGGGCTATAATTAATATTGGCAAACCTATGAGCTTTAACGAATATAAAGAAAATAGGGGAGATAAGGAAACATTAAATATGCTAAGTAAAAAGGTCATGGATGAGATGGTTAGATTGACAAATGAGAAAATTTAGTGTATAATAATATTTTGTGAAAATTACAAATAAAAGAGGAGTAAATGTATGAATAACCCAAATATTAGAAATATAGCAATTATTGCACACGTAGACCATGGTAAAACAACTTTAGTAGACGAACTTTTAAAACAAAGTCATGTATTTAGAGATAATGAACAAGTACAAGAAAGAGTTATGGATTCAAATGACCTAGAAAAGGAAAGAGGAATTACTATTCTTGCAAAAAATACTTCAGTTATGTATGAAGGAACTAAAATAAATATAGTAGATACACCTGGACATGCTGACTTTGGTGGAGAAGTTGAAAGAGTTTTAAAAACTGTAGATGGAGTTTTATTACTTGTTGATGCTTTTGAAGGAGCAATGCCACAAACAAGAGAGGTTTTAAAGAAATCACTTGCATTAAATTTAAAGCCAATTGTTGTTATAAATAAAATTGATAGACCAGGTTCAAATCCAGCCAAAGTTGTTGACGAAGTTTTAGAGCTATTTATTGAATTAAATGCAAACGACGAACAACTTGATTTTCCAGTTGTATATACTTCAGCTAAATTAGGTATTGCAAAACTAAACATGAACGATAAAGACAGCGGTATGGAAGTTTTATTTAAAACAATTATTGATAATATAAGTGCACCTAATTGTGACGAAGATGGACCAACTCAAATGTTAGTTTCAAATATTGACTATGACGATTATGTTGGAAGAATAGCAGTTGGTAGAGTTGAAAGAGGAAGTATAAAATCTGGAATGTTAGTTACTGTTTGTAAAAAAGATGGTAAAACAGTAAATGGTAAAATTGCCAAAGTATATACGCATGTTGGATTAAATAAAGTTGAAGTAGAAGAAGCAAAAGCAGGAGATATAGTAGAATTTTCTGGTATAGCTGATATAAATATTGGAGAAACAATATGTGACCCAGAACATGTTGAAAAAATTGATTTTGTTGATATAGACGAGCCTACTGTTACAATGACATTTAGTGTAAACAATGGTCCATTTGCTGGACGTGAGGGTGAATTTGTAACTTCTAGACATATAAGAGATAGATTATTTAAAGAACTAGAAAAAAATGTAAGTTTACGTGTAACAGAAACATCAACACCTGATTCTTTTGAAGTTGCAGGTCGTCGGTGAATTACACTTATCAGTATTAATTGAAACAATGAGAAGAGAAGGCTTTGAGCTTTTAGTATCAAGACCAAAAGTTATTATAAAAGAGATAAATGGTGAAAAATGTGAACCAATAGAAAGACTTGTTGTAAACGTTCCAGACGAATTTGTTGGAAATGTTATAGAAAAACTTGGAAAAAGAAAAGCTGAAATGGTTAACATGGAACCAGCAGAAGATGGACATACAAAAATTGAATTTAAAATACCAGCAAGAGGATTAATTGGTTATCGTTCAGAATTTATGACAGATACAAAAGGAAACGGAACAATGAACCACATTTTTGATGGATATGAACCATATAAAGGTGAAATAACAGCAAGAACAAGAGGAACAATAGTTGCTTTTGAACAAGGTAAAGCAGTAACTTATGGTCTATATAATGCTCAAGATAAGGGTGAGCTATTTATAGGACCAGGAACTGAAGTTTACGAAGGGATGATAGTTGGCTTAAACTCTAGAGGAGAAGATTTAAGTATAAATGTATGTAAAGAAAAACACCTAACAAATACTAGAGCTTCTGGTTCAGATGATGCACTTCATTTAGTTCCACCAATTCAAATGTCATTGGAAAAAGCAATAGAATTTATTCAAGACGATGAATTAGTAGAGGTAACACCACAAAGTTTACGTTTAAGAAAGAAAATATTAGACAGTAAAGAAAGAGAAAGAGCAAATAGAAGTAAATAATTTTCGAAAGGATTGATTCACATTTTTAATAACATAGTTTTCGAAGAAATCAAGAAAAAAGCTCTAGAGGAGCATATTCCAATAATAATGGATGACACTCTAGAGTTTTTAAATGATTTATTAAAAGATAAAAAAATAGAAAATATATTAGAAATAGGTACAGCTGTACGGATATTCTGCAATATCTTTTTCAAAGTATCTAGATAACAATGGAAAAATTGATACTATAGAAAGAGACGAAGAAAGAGCAAAAGAAGCAGTAGAAAATATAAAGAAAATGGAACTTTCTGATAAAATAAATGTTATGGCTAGCGATGCTGTAGAGATACTTCCAACATTGGATAAAAAATATGATTTGATTTTTATTGATGCAGCTAAAGGAAAGTACCCATTTTTCTTTCAAGAAGCCCTTAGGATGTCTAAAATAGGTACATTAATAGTTGCAGATAATGTTTTATATAAAGGTTATGTTATGAGTGATTATAATAAGCACAAACAAAGAACAGCTGTAAGAAATTTAAGAGAATACATAAAAATTGCTTTGGAAAATCCAAAGCTTGAAAGTAAAATTATTGAAGTTGGAGATGGGCTTTGCATAAGCAAAGTAATTTCTTAAAATGGAATATTTCCAAGTAATCCTATATATCTAAAAGTAGAAAGTAAAGTATCTATAAACATTATAGTCATAAAAGTTCTTGTCATAATAATAGTAAAATTAACTGGTATTTTTTTAATTAATTTACCAATTATTTTATTAATAAATGGATGTAGATATTTTATAAAAATTACACTTCCAAATCCCCAAACTAAACTAAAGGCTAAAGAAATTCTTGTATTTAAGTTAAGAAACTCGCCAGTGTAATCCCACCATCTTATGCCAAATAGACTTTGTAAAAAGAAGTCAGTTATATATTCGAAAGCACTAAAAACTATTGCTGATATAAAGAATAGTTTTATAGGCTTTTTTCTATATTTCATTAAACATAGAATTAAAATCATTGCACCATATCCATATATTGGACAAATAGGGCCAAATAAAAATCCTCTTTTAACAAAGGTATGTGTTACAATTAGAGCATATATTTCTTCAAATATCCAGCCTAAAAAAGCATAAAAAAGAAAATATATTGAAAATTTTTGAAATTTAGTTAGCTTTTTATTACTTTTTTCTTTCATTTGGTACCCCTTTTATTAATCTATATGAAAATCATACCAAAATATTAAGAAAAAGTAAAGGGGTTTTATATTGAATTTTGACATAATATGGTATATAATGTATTATAATTTCGTAAATTATATGGAGGTTTTATATGGATAAACCAGAATTATTAGCACCTGCAGGTTCTTATGAAAAAGCTAAAATTGCTTTTCTCTATGGTGCAGATGCTGTCTATTGTGGAACAGGTTCTTTATCATTAAGAAGCAGAGCAGAAGTAGATGATGATGACTTAAATAAAACGGTACTTTATGCTCATGAAATAGGAAAAAAAGTATATGCAGCAATTAATATTTACGCGTTAGACGAAAATTACGAAGATATAAAAAAACAAGCCAAGATGTTAAATGATATTAGAGTTGATGGAATAATTGTATCAGATGGTGGAGTTTTAGAGGCTGTAAAAGAAGCGGCACCAGATGTAGACATACATATAAGTACACAAGCAAATGTTGTAAGTTCTCATTCTGCAATGTTTTGGTATAATAATGGGGCAAAAAGAATTATATTAGGTAGAGAATTAACGAAAGAGCAAATAAAAAAAATAGTTGATTCAACACCAATGAGGCTAGAAACTGAAATTTTTATACATGGTGCTCTATGTTTTGGATATTCAGGAAGATGCTTCTTAAGCGATTTTTTAGCTTCTAGGAGTGCTAATTTAGGTGATTGTGCTCAAAGTTGTAGATGGGCATATAATGTATATGTTGAAGAAAAAAATAATCTCGGCAATTTGATGCCTGTTGAGTATGATGATAAGGGAACATATATTTTCTCTTCTAAAGATTTGTGCCTTTTAAAAGAAATACCAGAGATTATTCAAATGGGTGTTAATAGTTTAAAAATTGAAGGAAGATTAAAAACTGAGTATTATTTAGCAAGCGTAGTAAATGCGTATAGAAATGCAATTGACGATTATATGAAAGCTCCTGATAAATATGATTATACTACATATCTTAATGAAATTGATAAAGTAAAAACAAGAAGCCTTACAACATTTTATTTCAATGATAAAAATAACAAAGATTTCCAAGAATATGAGGGAAAGCAATATAATCCTGATTATGAATTTGGCGGAAAAGTAATAGAATATAACGAAGACAAATCAATAATAGAAATAAAAAATAAATTAGGTGTAGGAGATATTTTAGAGGTAATAATTCCCGGATGTATTAGACCATATACCTTCGCAATAAATAGATTATGGGATGCAGAAACAGAAGAAGAAATAGAAAGTGTTAATCCAGGAAAGAAAGGGCAACTTGTAAAGTTACATTTGCCAATAAAATGTGATAATGGCTGGATAATCAGAAGAAAGAAATAATAGCATTTTAAGACAGGATTCCGAAAATAAGAAATCCTGTTTAATGTTTATTCTCCAAGCTCTTTACTAAGTTTATTAATTGCCTTAGTTTCTATTCTAGATACATACGAACGACTTATTCCAAGCATTTTTGCAATCTCATTTTGAGTTTTAGGTGTATTGCCATTTAATCCAAAACGCAATTCTAGTATAGTTTTTTCCCTTGATTTAAGTATTTCTTGCATCTTCTGAAATAGTTTCTTAGTCTTTAATTTTAAATCAATTTCGTCTTCTATACTACGCTCATCATTTTCTAATATTTCTAATAATGTAATTTCATTATCGTCTTTATCTTTTCCTATTGGCTCATTTAGATAAACTTCAGCCTTTGTCTTTTTAGATGTTCTAAGAAACATTAAAATTTCATTTTCTATACATCTTGCAACATAGGTTGCGAGTCTAATATTTTTATCCATATTGAAACTATTTATTCCTTTAATTAAGCCAATAGTACCAATAGATATTAAATCATCTTGCTCTATATTAGTAGAAGCATATTTTTTAGAAACATGTGCAACGAGCCTTAGATTTCTTTCTATTAATATATTCCTTGCTTCTTCGTCGCCAGATTTAAGTCTTATCAAAAATTCTTTTTCTTCTTCAGAACTTAGTGGCTCCGGAAATAAATTAGAACTTTGTATGTATCCGCACAGCAAAAGTTGCACCTTTTAAGAAGGTTAAAAATCCTGATAATGTAAGAGTTCCTATCATGTAGCAATAAACACCTCCATTTTTTACATAGTAATATATATGCCTTTTGTGTTTGTACGCGTGCATGACCTATTTTAAATTAATTTTAGAACTTGAAATATTGTATAATATAGAATATAATTAAGTAATGAAATGGAGGGCTTTATGGTAGACCTTGAGGAAAATAAAAGAAAACTACAAAGTATGCAAGAAAGATTCTTTAATTTAGAAAATTCTATTGGCAAAATTGAAGATTTAGAAAATAGACTAAAAGAATTAGAAAATAAAACATTAGCTCCTAATTTTTGGGAAGATAGTAAAAAGTCAAACATAGTTTTAAAAGAAATAAAAGATGTGAAATCGAAATGTACTTCTTTAAAAAATTTTAAGCAAAATGTTTTAAATCTTATTGAAATGAACGGATTTCTTTTAATAGAAAATGATAATGATTTAGCAGAAGAATTAGTAAAAAATACAAATTTACTAGAAAAAGAACTTGAAAAATTGGAAATTAAAATGTATTTATCTGGTAAATATGATAAAAATAATGCAATTCTTACATTTCATCCAGGGGCACGGTGGAACAGAATCGCAAGATTGGGCTCAGATGCTTTATAGGATGTATTGCAGATGGGCACAAAATAATCGGTTATACAGTTAAAGAGACAGAATTTTTAGAAGGAGACGAAGCGGGAATTAAGAGCGTAACAGCAGTTATAATTGGTGAAAATGCTTATGGATATTTAAAAGGGGAGATGGGAGTTCATAGACTCATAAGGATATCGCCTTTTGATGCAGGGGGGAGAAGGCATACTTCTTTTGCATCTGTTGAGGTTCTTCCAGAAATATCTGATGATATAGAAATTGAAATTAATCCTGATGATTTAAGAATAGACACTTATCGTTCTTCTGGTGCTGGGGGGCAACATATAAATAAGACATCGTCTGCTGTTAGAATAACACATATTCCTACTAACATTGTAACATCGTGCCAATCAGAACGTTCTCAGTTACAAAATAAGGAAACTGCAATGAGGATGCTTAAATCAAGGCTCTTAGATTTAAAGGAAAAGGAAAATAAAGATAAAATTGAAGATTTAAAAGGTGCTCAAAAGGAAATTGCATGGGGAAGTCAAATACGTTCATATATTTTTTGCCCTTACACGCTTGTAAAAGACCATAGAACGAATTTTGAGGTAGGTAATGTGGAAGCGGTTATGAACGGAGAAATAGATGGCTTTATTGAGGCATATTTAAAAAGTATAGTAAAAAATTAAATGCTAACATTTTAAATGTTAGCATTTTTTGTTCTAAATAAGACAAGAAGTGAATATATTATTTATATATACAAACGAAAGGAAAGAGGTAAGAAAATGACACTTGAAGAAAGAAGAAATATGTCTCAAACAGCAATTCAAAATTTAATATTAGAGAATAGGGAGAAACTTAGTATTTCTGGTGTACTAGATGTACTTAGCTTTGATGACCAAATAGTTATGGTTGAAACTGAGCTTCGGCCTTTTAACTGTTAAAGGAGAAAATTTAAGAATAAATAAATTGAGTCTTGATACTTCTGAAGTAATAGTTGAAGGAGATATTAGTGGTTTAACTTATAGTGATAAAGATTTAAGTAAAGACAAAGGTGGAAGTTTTATAAGTAAAATATTCAAATAAAGGAGATTAAAAAGTGGATATAGGTATTACAAATCAGGCTTACCTTTTTTTAATTTTTATATTAAATGGAATACTTATAAGTTTTATTTTTGACATTTTTAGAATTTTAAGGAAAAGTTTTGATACTCCTAATTTTGTTACATACATAGAAGATATTTTATTTTGGGTAATTTCAGCAATAATAGTTATGTATTCTATTTTTGTTTTTAATAATGGTGAATTCAGAGCTTATATTTTTATTGGCATCTTTTTAGGGATAGCTATTTATATGCTATTTTTGAGCAAGACTATAATTAATATTTCCGTAAAGATTATATCTTTTTTCAAAGCATTATTTTTGAATATCATAAAAATAATTTCATATCCAATTAAAATAGTTTTAGGATTAATTAATAAAATATTATACAAACCGCTTCAGCAAATTTCTACAATTATTTACAAATCTCTTGCAAATTTCGTAAAAAAGCATTATAATATTAAGCATAAGAACAAAAATAGCAAAATATTGCAAAATAAAGAAGGATTTTAACTGCTTTTGTAGAAAATTATTAAATGATAGAATTCATAAGAAAAATAAAGAAGAGAGATTATAAATGAAGATTAATATTAAAAAATTATTAAAGAAATTGTTATTAATAATTTTTATAGCCTATGTTGCTGTTACATTAGTAAAACAGCAAAAAGATTTGAATAAATATAAAAGTAATATTGCCTCTGTAGAAGAAGAAATAAAAGAGGCAAATGAATATAAAGAATCTCTAGTTTCATTAAAAGAAAATGCAAATTCATTAGAATACATCGAAAAAATTGCTAGAGAAAAACTAAATATGTATATGCCAGATGAAAAAGTATACATGGATAGATAATAGGCAAAGCATCTAAACTATTCTTTGTTCTTGACAATAAGCGCTTATGCGCTTTATTCTGTTTTGTTTCTAAAATTTTCCAGTTAAAAAAATAATATTAATATATAAATATATAATTATTGGGGGGCAATTATATGGATAATAATATGCAATTAGTTGAATTGCGTAAAATTGCTAAAGAAAAGGGGTTAAAAAACATAAGTAAATTAAAGAAAAATGAATTAATAGAAGCACTTAATGAACTTGAAAGCACATCTAAAAATGACGAAAAAGAAGAAAAAAAGGTTGAAAATGTTGAAGCAGAAGATATTATAAGAGCTGAAAGTAAAGAAGATATATCTAATCAGAATACAACAGGTGGATATAAGATTACAAACGAAGACGATGACATTGTAGAAGGAATACTTGAGGTTTTACCTGATGGATATGGATTTTTAAGAGGAGATAATTATTTATCAAGTAATAAAGATGTATATATTTCTCCTATACAAATAAAAAGATTTAAACTAAATACTGGAGATAAAATAAAAGGAATAGCAAGATTCCCTAAAGAAGGTGAGAAATTTCCAGCATTAATATTTGTTGGAGATGTAAACGGAGAATCTCCAGATACAGCTATGAAAAGGAAAAATTTTGACGAATTAATACCTATACATCCAGAAGAAAAATTGAAACTTGAAACTGTACAAAGCGAAGTTGCAATGAGATTAATAGATTTAATTTCTCCTATTGGTAAAGGACAAAGAGGAATGATTGTTGCTCCACCAAAAGTTGGAAAAACAACATTATTAAAGAAAATAGCAAATAGTATTACAACTAATAACCCAGAAGTAGAATTAATAGTCTTGCTAATAGACGAAAGACCAGAAGAAGTTACTGATATGAAAAGGTCTATAAAAGGCGATGTTATTTATTCTACATTTGACGAACTTCCTGAACATCATGTTAAAGTAGCTGAAATGGTAATTGAAAGAGCAAAAAGATTAGTTGAGCAAAAGAAAGATGTTGTTATATTGTTAGATAGTATCACTAGACTTGCTAGAGCATATAACCTTGTTGTTCCAGCTTCTGGAAAAACATTATCTGGTGGATTAGATCCTACAGCTCTACATAAGCCAAAAAGATTTTTTGGCGCAGCAAGAAATATCGAATTTGGTGGAAGTTTAACAATACTCGCAACAGCATTGGTAGAAACTGGTAGCAAGATGGATGATATAATTTTTGAGGAATTTAAAGGTACAGGTAATATGGAAGTTCACCTTGATAGAAAATTATCAGAAAAACGTATTTTCCCTGCAATTGATATAAATAAATCTGGTACAAGACGTGAAGAAAAACTTTTAAATAAAAAGGAACTTGAAACAGTTTTTGCTTTAAGAAAGGCGTTAGCAAGTTTACCAACAGCTGATGTAACAGAACAGCTTCTTACTCAAATGGTTGCAAGTCGTGATAATGAAGATTTCTTAGACAAAATGGATGTATATTTAAGAAATTATAAATAAAAAAAGCAATTTTCATAGATAAATATATGCTTAATGGTTATTTTTATACTTTTGTGAAATAATATATATATTATGAAAAAAGCAATCTATATAAAAGGAATAAAGGAAATAAATAATTTTTTTGCAAGATTAAGCAATGACCATGTTGGAGAATATGCTGCTATGTGTGCATATTTTACATTTTTATCCTTTATTCCTTTTATAATATTACTTTTAAGTTTGATAAAATATATGAATATTGAGCGAGATACTCTTGTGTATGTGCTAGAAGCGGTTCTTCCAACTATGACTAAAAATAGTGTGCTAGATATAATACAAGAGACCTATTCAAAATCAATACAAGTTGTTTCTATTTCAGCTATATTTACCTTATGGTCCGCTGCAAAAAGTTTTTATACTTTAAGTTTGGGAATTTCTTCTATATATCATGCAAAAAATGCAAAGAATTATTTTTTTCTAAGACTCAAAGGAATAGTAGGTACTATAACTATTATTCTTTCTATTATTATGGTTCTAATTTTACTAGTTTTTGGAAATAACATAAATAGTATTATTACAGAAAAATTTGAGGGTTTTAGTAATATATCTAATTTTATTTTAAGCATTAGAAGTATTATTGTAATTGTTTCTTTATTTTTTATATTTCTTTTAATATATAGATTTGTACCTGGTAAGGAGGGAGAGAGGATAAAAAATCAAATACCTGGTGCTATATTTACATCTGTTGGGTGGTTTGTAGTTTCTTTTTTCTTTTCTATTTATGTAGATATTTTTACCGATTTTTCTGTAGTATATGGTAGCCTTGCGACAATAACATTAATTCTTATGTGGCTTTATACAATAATATATATAATTTTGCTAGGAGCAGAAATTAATGTAATTATAGAGGAAAAAATGGAAGTAGTGAAAAAAGAATAGAGGTAGTTTTTGAAAAATAACAAACCTTAATCGCAAAAAATGCTAATTTAGAAAAAGTAAATAATTTTCTCCATAAAAAATGTTATAAGACTTTTTATTTTTCGCTTTAAGACATTTTTACTTTTTAGGTATAAAATTATATTTATTGATACTTAAAACGAAAATATTGACAAAATTTGTTTAGTATAGTATTATTATTTAACCTTTCTCCTAAAGGTAGAAAGGAGGGTATTTTGTGAAAGACTTGTTGGAATTGCTAAAACTTATAATTGTTTACTTTATTGTTAAACATTTAAAGGATTAGCATAAAAAAAGACTAGGTTTTGTTGGTTGACCTAGTCTTTTTCGTATTTTGCTACTTAACTTGTTTTCGCAATTGCTAATATTATATTAGCACATTTTTTATTATATGTCAAATTTTTTTATTTATGATATTTCTAATATGGAGGAAAGCAAATGCAGCTTAATAAAATAAATTTAACATTGCTTGATTATGAGGTAGACATAATTGTACAAGCATTACAGGATTATATGTATGGTATTAATTCAAAATACAATTTTAGAAGAATTCCAAAAACCGAAGATGAAGCTACAGAAAAATTATTAGCAAAATATATTTATGAAAAAATCGAATTTTGTAGAGAAAATAAGGTAATCAGTGAAAAAATTGCGTAAATGTAGTGTTACAATTGATGTGAAACAAAAATAGTATAGAAAAAAAGTGATTCAAGTAGTATAATTGAATTGTCA
>CANRAW010000014.1 GCA_947628715.1 uncultured Clostridia bacterium | reverse complement strand
TATTTATCAAAAACTTCTTTGCAATTTCTAAATCTTCATAAGTTGTAATTTTTATATTTGTATAATCTCCATCAATAATCATAATATCATATTTGCCTTTTTCAAGTATCTGACAATCGTCTGTAATATCTTGGCATTCTTTATATTTTTCATACATATTTAATAATATTTTTCTATCAAAACACTGAGGCGTTTGTATTATCCAAGTGTTGCTCCTTTGTGTTGTATTTATTACAATATTATTTTCGTCTGTTATTTTTATTGTATCTTTTGACTTAACTCCGATAGTTACTCCTTTAATTTCTCCTATATTTTCAATGCACTTATTAATGTATTCCTGTTTTATCATTGGCCTTGCGCCATCATGAATAATTACAATATCTGCTTTTGTGCTTTTTATGCAATTATATGTTGACTCAGCTCTTGTTTTTCCACCTAGTACAATTTGAATATTTTTAATTAATTTTTCTTTTCCAATTATTTCTTTTATTTTTTCTTCATCACATTTTCTTATTGCAATTATTATATCGTCAATATATTTATTTTTTTCAAACTCTTTTAAGCTATACATTAGTACAGCTTGTCCATTAATTTCTTCTAAATTTTTATTCCTATTTTTGCCATATCTTGTGCTGTTGCCTGCAACTAGAATTATTGCTGTGACTCTTTTTTCGCCTATCAAAACTTTTCCTCCCTTTTTGAATTATATGCTAAACATAAGTAAGTTTCATATTTTCCTTTTAAATTATTATATGCCTTTTTTGCATCTTCTTTCTTCCTAAATATTCCATAAATACATGAACCAGAACCCGTCATAAGAGTCCCTATACTTAAATTTGCTAATAATTCTTTCTTTATCTTTAACAATTCTTCTTCAGAAATTGCTTTTTCAAATTTATTATATAAATTTTTTGCTATTGTTTCTACATTGTTTTCCTGCAAGCCACACACTATTTCTTTTGTTTTATCTATAATATTTTTCTCTTCTAACTTATCTATTTTTTCATACATATCTTTTGTACTGCATGTCATATCAGGTTTTATAACTATTATGTAATATTTAAAATTGGTTTCTATCTTAGTAATTTTATCGCCTATTCCTTCTGCAATTACAGCACTATTATAAAAGCAAGGAACAACATCAGCTCCAATACTTTTTCCTATTTCTTCTATTTTTTCTTTTGTCATATTAAGTTCAAATAATTTATTCATACCTAAAATAAAACTAGCACAATCTGTACTTCCTCCTGCAAGACCTGCCTGCATAGGTATATTTTTTTTCAAAATTACCTTTACTCCTGAAATATTTTTATACTGATTTTTTAGTTTCAAATATGCTACATATATGATATTTTCGTCTAATTTTAAATTGTCTACATCAGTTTGTATCTCAATTCCATCTTTGCTATTTTTTTCAATATACATTTCATCATATAGGCTAATTTTTTGAAATACGGATTTTATATTATGATAATTATTTTCTAATTTATCTAGAACCTCTAAGCACAAATTTATTTTTGCTCTTGCTTTTAGGTATACCCTATCCATTTTTAATCTGATTCCTTCCTAAATTTTCTTTTAAATTATTCTACTGTAATACACGCAAAAACATTAATTCCATAACCTTTTCCATATTCTGTAAGTTCTTCTCCAGATGTTGCAGTTATACCAATACAATTTTCTTCTACGTTTAATAATCTTGCAATATTTTTTCTCATTTCATCTATTTTTGGGCTAATTTTTGGAGTTTTACACTCTATTGAAATTGATAAATGTATTATTTTTTCTTTTAAATATTTAAGTGCTTCTTTTAGGTATTCTTCACTATTTGTTATACCTTTTTCTATGCACATTTCGTCTGATATTTTTCCTATAATATTTTTGCATGTAATACCTGAAATTGCATTTGTTATCGCATGTAAAACTACATCACCATCACTATTTGCAACTATTGAATAATCTTCATTAAAAACAATTCCACCTAGTATTACCTTTTTATCTTTGTTATTGTAATCTATTCTGTGGCTATCTTGCCCTATTGCAACTTTCATTTTTTCTTATCAATCCTTTCCACATTTTAGTATATCATATTTGCTTTTCTTTTTTCAACATTTTTAGAGCACAATAAAAGAGACTTAGAAACCTCTCTAAATCTCCTTTATTATTTATGTTTATGTATAGCTTATTCAGCCTCAGGTGCTTCTACTGGGCAAACACCAGCGCAAGTTCCACATCCTATACATAAATCTGGATTGATTTCATACTTGTCTTGTCCTTGTGAAATACATTCTACTGGGCAAGAAGCTGCACATGCTCCACAGCTTATACATTTATCTGTTATTTTATATGCCATATTTGATTCACCACCTTTCAATTACATTAATTACTACATTAACTATTCATATCTTCTTTGTCTAACTCTTCTAGCTTTTCTAATTCCTCTAATTCACTATCTTCTACGTTTTCGTCTTCTTCTACTTCTACATCTTTTATTACAACTATATCTTTTGCATTACATTTTTTATATTTTACATTATCTTTATCTTCAATTTTTACAGTTAACATTTCCTTTAAAATTTCAACATTACTTACTATTCCTTCTCCTTCGTCTGTTTTAACTATGGCTCCAACTTTTGGCAATCTTGAAAGTTTTTCCTCATATACTTCTTGTTCATATTTTAGGCAACACATAAGTCTTCCACAAGCACCTGAAATCTTAGAAGGTGTAAGTGATAAGTTTTGCTCTTTAGCCATTTTTATTGACACAGTCTCAAAATTTGCTAAATGTGAACAACAACATAATTCTCTTCCGCAAATTCCGTTTCCGCCAATTCTTTTTATCTCGTCTCTAATTCCAATTTGCCTTAGTTCTATTCTTGTTTTAAAAATAGCTGCCAAATCCTTTACAAGCTCTCTAAAGTCTATCCTTCCATCTGCTGTAAAATAGAATAATATTTTACTATTATCAAATTTATATTCAACATCAATTAAATTCATATCAAGTTTATGTTTTTTTATATTTTTTAATGCAATATCAAAAGCCTCTTTTTCTTTTCTCTTATTATCTTCATAATGTTTTTTATCTCTATCAGTTGCTTTTCTTTTAACAGGTTTTAATGGCGAAACTATCCTATCTTCTGAAACCTCTTTATTTGGAATTACAACTTCTGCATATTCTTCTCCAAGTGCTGTTTCAACTATTACATTATCACCTATTTTAAATTCAATTTTGCCTGGGTCAAAATAATATATCTTACCCGGCTTTTTTATCCTTATTCCTACAATTGTTTTCATTTTTCTTTCCTTTCTATGTTAAAGGATTTTATTCCCATATTTTTAATATTAAATAATCTATACTCATATCAAAATTACCATTGTTTTCTAATTTTCTTTTTGTTTCCTCAACATAGTCAATGTAATCTAAATATTTAAAGTCTTGCTTTGCCTTTTCTATAAAAATCATATTTATAAAATTCAAATTTTCTAAAATATTATCTTTATCTTTGTAAAGTACATCTATTTTTCCTAATAAATCAATACTTAAATATTTATCTACATTTCCAAAAATTCTTTTTAACTCATCATATCTTTGCTTTTCTTCTTCTGTAAATTCTTTTTTGTTTTCTTCTGTAAATACAACTTTTGCACATCTTGATTTTATTGTTGTAAGTATTGTATTTTCATTATTTGAAACAAGTATTATTGTTATAAATTCTGGCGGTTCTTCAAGTGTTTTTAATAAACAATTTTGTGCTTCTATTGTCATTTTTTCAGCATTATTTATTACATAAACCTTTTTATTTGATGTAATAGGCTTTTCTATTATCTTATTTTGCATTTCTCTTATTTCGTCAATTTTTATGCTTTCTGTACTATCTTTGTTTATTTCATAATAATCTGGATGGTTATCGTCATTAAACATTAAGCAAGATTTACACTTGTCACAATATCCATCATCTGGTTCTAAACACAAAATCATTTTTGCAAATAATTTTGCATATTCATAATTTTTAGTTTGCCCGCTTCCAGAAAAAATATATCCATTTACTACTTTTTTAGATTTTATAGTGCTTTTTAGTAATTCCTCTATTTGTGCATTTTTCAATTTTATCACGTTCCTTTTTAAACTTTGCCGAATTTGCTAAATGGCCAAAATCTAATTAATACTTTACTTTCTATTTTTTCAATTGGAATACATCCAAATACTCTACAATCTATGCTTTCTGCTCTATTATCACCCATTGCAAAAACATATCCCTCTGGAACCGTTACATCATAATATTGACCTGTCCTTGTTGTAACAACATCATCTCTTAAATATTCTTCTTGTAATTCTTCACCATTTAAGTATACCTTACCATTTTCAATAAGTATATGGTCTCCTGCAACTCCTATAACTCTTTTTATATAGCTTGTTTTGTTATATTCTATTACATAATATAAAAATTTTGAAAACAGCCCTTTAGGTTCGTTATCATACACTGCAACTGGGTTTTGTGTATTTTCTTCAGTTCCATCTACTTTTTCCATATCTGCTACATTGCTTGGTGCTTCAAATGTTATGATTTCTCCTCTTTTTATTTCTCCTTTAGTTGTTATACTCCATCTATTTAATATTAATCTATCCCATTGTTCTAATGTTGGTTTCATTGAAACCTGTCTTACTATTGTTGGTGTAAATACAAAATGCCTTACTATAAGTGCAAGTACCACTGCTATAATTATACATATTATCCACTCTATTACTTCCTTCAAGTTTTGTCTTTTTTCTTCATCCATATTTTTACCTGCCCTTTCTTTTAATGAGATATAATATGTCTTGCTTAATTTAGCAAAATCACTTTTTTAATTATATATCAATAATCTTAATAAATCAAGTAAATCCCTACTTTTTTGTAGGGATTTTAATTACTACTTCTGTTCCTTCTCCTTTTTTGCTTTTTATATCTATACTGCCGTTGTTTTTATCAAGTATTTCTTTTGCAATTGAAAGTCCAAGACCCGTTCCGCCCATTTCTCTTGTTCTTGCTTTATCAACTCTATAAAATCTTTCAAAAATTTTGCTTAGGTCTTCTTCTGGAATTCCAATTCCTGTATCTATAATCTTTATGTAAGCATCATTATACACAAATCCAACATAAATTTTTATTGTGCCTCCCTCTTCTGTGTATTTAATGCTATTTGTCAAAATATTTAATACAACTCTTTCAATTCCATCTTTATCTGCATAAACTGCTGGAACGTTTGCTGTTACAAAGCACTCTACTTTATGATGCTTTTTTTCTATCTCTATTTGTACTTTGTCTTGGCATTGCTTTACAAGTTCTCCTAGGTCAAATTCTGTTTTTTCCTGTTTTATCTCGTCATTGTCGTATTTAGAAAGTGATAAAAGGTCAGTAACAAGTTTTGCCATCCTTCTAGCTTCTGTCGCAATTACAGATAAAAACTTATTCTTTGTTTCTTTATCATATTCGTCCTCAAGTAATGTATCTGCATAGCCCATTATTGATGTAATTGGCGTTTTTAATTCATGTGAGACATCTGCTATAAATTCTTTTCTCATATTATCAAGTCTTACGTGTTCTGTAATATCCTGTATTACAACTATAACTCCAGCAGGCGTTTCGTCTTCATTTTTCAATGGTGCAAAAAGTAGATTAACATGGTTATCTCCTATTGTTACTTTTTCCTCTGTTGATGTCCAGTTTTCTAAGTATATTATTTTTTCCAAGTTAACATTAACATTTAACTTTTCAAATATTTTTTCAAAGTTTTCGTCTTCTGGAATTAGCCTTAATAATCTTGTTGCTGCTGGATTTATTAAAATTATTCTTCCATCCATGTTAAATGCAATAATACCATCTGTCATGTGCAAAAGTATTGTTTCTATTTGATTTTTTTGTCTTGATACCTCATTTAAGTTTTCCTTTAATTCTTTTGTCATCATATAAAAAGCATTTACCAAATCGTCTACTTCATTTTGACTTTTTGTGCTTTCTAACTCTTTTGTTTCTATTTCCTCACCTGAAGTTATTTTTTTTGCATTATTGATTAACCTACTTATTGGTGCAATTATTTTTTGCGTTACAAAAACTCCTACTAATATGCAAATCATTGTGAATACAAATATTGTGTAATATGTTATTATTTTTAATTGCTCTTGATAGCCTTGTATCATAGCAGTATATTCTTCCATATTTTGAGCTGGATTTTGTGAAATTGTTTGTAAATTTGCATAACTTACATATCCCATTGCTCCAATTATTATTATTCCAAGCACCAAAAATATTAATATTATTTTTATTTGTATGCTTCTTAACATTGTTTTCCCTTCTTTATTTTAGAATCTCATAATGAAGGGTGCCTTATAGCACCCTTTCATTGTTATTATTCTGGTTTTGCGATGTAGTATCCTACTCCTCTTTTTGTTACAAGTATTTGTGGATTTGTTGTATCATCTTCTATTTTCTCTCTAATTCTTCTTACTGTTACATCTACTGTTCTAATGTCTCCAAAATATTCATATCCCCAAACTTTTTCTAGTAAAAGCTCTCTTGATACTATTTGACCTGGTTGAGTTGCAAGATATTTTAATACCTCAAATTCTCTAACAGTTAAGTCTACTTTTTCTCCTCTTACTTTTACTTCAAATCTATCTGTATCTAAGCATAAATCTCCAACCTCGATTTTATGTTCCTCTTTATCTTTTTTTGTAGCCACATCTTTTGCTACTGATATTTCTGATTTTCTAAGGTTTGCTTTTACTCTTGCCATAAGTTCTCTAACACTAAATGGCTTTGTTATATAATCGTCTGCACCTAGCTCTAATCCAACTATTTTATCAAGTTCTTCGTCTTTTGCTGATAAGATTAATATTGGTACATTTAACGAATTCTTTATTTTTTTGCATGCAGTTAATCCGTCCATTTTAGGAAGCATTATATCTAGTAAAATTAAATTAGGTTTATATTCAAGTGCCATATCTACTGCTGCCACCCCATCATTTGCTTCTATTGTGTTATATCCCTCTTTTTTTAGGTTATATACAAGTATATCAATTATTGATTGTTCATCATCTACAATTAATATTGTTTTTTTATCTTCTTCGTACATGTACCCTTCCGCCTTTCATTTAGGATTTTATCTATTTTATATCATATTATTACAATTAAAACAAGTATTTATTTTATTTTTTTTAAAATTGCTTACAATTAAAAAATAAAGCTCTCATACATTTTACAATATAAATGTATATGAGCTTCATTTATTTAGGCTTATAAAGTTTTCTAATACTTTTTATTTTTTTATATTTTTCTTTTCTGTAGGTATAACAATTTTTTTATCAGAGTTATTTTTACATTTAGGCTTACAAGCTGGAATATAATCATACGCAGGTGAAATTTCTAAATCTTTTCCATCTCCTGAAACTACTTCAATTTTTTTATTTTCTTTCCCTTGTAGCATATTTATCACCTAATCCTCTCTTTCTCTATCGTTTGTTTTTTCCTCTTCTACATTTTTTTCTTCAACGTTTTCTACCTCATTTGTTTGAACTGTTACTTTATCAGGAGTTACAACAATATTTTGAGTAAATGATGTTCCTCCTGAAGAACCATTTTTTCTCTTTCTTCTTTGAGTCATAAAATATTCTGGTATAATGGTTGCTATTCTTTTATATGTTTCAGCAAAAGCCTCTTTTCTTTTTAAATCTTTATCAGCACTTATTATCTCTTCTGGTGTTTCAACTAAGTCAACATTAGTTAAAGATATTTTTTTCTTTTTTTCTTCTTTAGGCATATTTACTTTTCACCCCTATCTTAATTCATATAATCTCTTAGTTTTTTACTACGACTAGGATGTCTAAGTTTTCTTAAAGCCTTTGCTTCTATTTGTCTTATTCTCTCTCTTGTAACCTCAAACTCACGTCCTACTTCCTCTAGTGTTCTTGCTTTGCCGTCTTCTAGTCCAAATCTTAATTTTAATACTTTAGCTTCTCTTGGAGTCAAAGTTTCCATTACTTCCTCTAATTGTTCCTTTAATAAAGTATATGCAGCAGAATCTTGAGGTGCAGGAGAATCTTCGTCTGGTATAAAATCTCCTAAGTGGCTGTCGTCTTCTTCTCCAATAGGCGTTTCTAGAGAAACAGGGTCTTGCGCAATTTTTTGAATTTCCATAACTCTATCAATAGGCATTTCTAGCTCTTCAGATAACTCTTCTGGGGTAGGCTCACGACCTAATTTTTGCAATAAGTGTCTTGATGTACGTATTAATTTATTTATTGTTTCAACCATGTGAACTGGAATTCTTATAGTTCTTGCTTGGTCTGCAATTGCTCTTGTTATTGCTTGTCTTATCCACCATGTAGCATACGTACTAAATTTATATCCTTTCGAGTAATCGAATTTTTCTACTGCTTTAATTAAGCCCATATTTCCTTCTTGGATTAAATCTAGGAATAACATTCCTCTTCCTAAATATTTTTTTGCAATACTTACAACTAATCTTAAGTTTGATTCAGCTAACTTTTGTTTAGCTTCCTCGTCATTTTCCATTATTCTATGTGCAAGTTCTAATTCCTCATCATAAGTAAGAAGTGGAATTCTACCAATCTCTCTTAAATACATCCTAACAGGGTCATCAATATTAATTCCTTCAAAATCACTTAAACTTGCATCACTTATATCAACCTCTTCAATTGACTCTAAATCATCAATATCTGGCTCAGCATCATCAAAATCGTCTTTTAATAAATCAACACCAATTTCTTCAAAGGCATCAAAAACCTTATCCATTTCCTCTGGATTTACGTCCTCAAGTTCAGAGGCAAGTTCACCATAAGTCATGCTACCCTTTTCTTTAGCCTTTGATAATATTTTATTTACTTTTTCTTTGTCAGACAATGCTTCTTCTTGTTTTTCGCCATCATAATCGTATTCATTTACTTCTACTTTTTTTGTATCTTCATTTTCTTTATTTTTAGTTTTTTTCTTTGTTTTTTCTGTTTCTTCATCCATTAAAAAAGACCTTCCTCTCTAACTAAAATCCAACTTTCTATTTAAAACAGCCTATTCTTTTGCCTATTTCCATTAGTCTCGTTTCTTTTTGCTTTTCTTCCTCTTTGCTTAATGTTTTAGAAGCTATACTTTTTAATATTGCACTTTTTTCCTCTAAAAGCTTCTCTAATATAAACTTATTTATAAGCTCGTCTACCGCCTTATCAACATTGTTTATATCTTGTTCTTTCGATAATATGTATGTAATATGACTTACCATTTCTTCGTCATTTTCAAATAAACCTATTACATTACTAATATCCCCTTTTTCCAGCTCTTCATACAAAACTTCTGCAATTTTTTTATTTTTTTCGTCTTTAAAGTCATTTGGTGTTATATCATTTTTTATTTTTTCGTAAACTTTTTGTCCATCAGTAATCAAAAGTAAAATTATCAAATTTTCCTTAGCATTATTTTTATTATTGTTTTCGCTTAAATTTTTATTCACTGTAGGCTTTACAGAAATTCCTCTATCTAATACCTTTGCCCCAGCTGAATTTGCATAAGATAATTTATTTAACTGAGCATATATTGCCTCTTTCGAGATATTATAATTATTCGAAATTTTATCAATATATACTTCTTTTTCAATGTCATTATCAACTTTAAGCAAAATTTGACTTACACCATTTAAAAAATTAATTTTGTCATTAACTTGATTTAAGTCTAAGTTTTTCTTTAGATTTTTTACTTTAAATTCAACAAGAGATATAGCATTTTGTAAATATATATTGAATTTTCCGCTTCCATATTTTGTAACAAACTCATCAGGGTCCTTTGCTCCTTCTAGCTGTAAAATTCTAATATCATACCCCATGTTTTGTAAAATATCAAGCCCTCTCATTGTTGCATTTTGTCCTGCGCCATCAGCATCATACCCAATTATTATCTTCGATTTGTACCTTTTTAATAGCCTTCCTTGTTGCTGTGTTAATGCCGTTCCTAAAGATGCAACGGCATTGTCTATTCCTCTTTGATGTAGAGATACAGTATCCATATATCCTTCAACCATAAGCAAGAAATCTTTTTCAGTTTTTTTTGCAATATTTAAAGCATATAGGTTTCTTCCCTTGTTATAGCAAATTGTATCTGGAGAATTTATGTATTTGGGCTTAGAATCATCTAATACCCTACCTCCAAAAGCAATAACTCTGTCTTTTATATCTTTAATTGGGAACATAAGTCTATTTTTAAAAGCATCACTTGGAGTCATATTCTTAGACATTATGACCAGCTTAGATTCAAATATTTCCTCATCATTAAAACCATTTTTTCTAAGGGCTCTATATAGCTCGTCATAGTTTCCAGAATAACCAATTTGGAATTTTTTAAGTGTCGCATTATCTAGTCTTCTTTTTTTTACATACTCCTGTGCTGGCTTTGCAGTAGGCTTGTACAAATTTTCATGATAATAATTTGCTGTAAATTCATTTATTTTATACACTTTGTCTCGTAATGCCATAATTTTTGCTTCTTCTTCTGTTGTCTCAATCCTTGGTAAAGTTATGTTTGCCCTTTCAGCCAACATTTCAATTGCATCTTTAAACTCAATATTTTCAATTCTTTTTATAAAGCCAATTACGTCTCCACCTGCTCCACAGCCAAAGCAATGAAATATTTGCTTACTTTCTGAAACAGAAAAAGATGGAGATTTTTCGCTATGAAATGGGCAAAGGCCAAAATAATTTCTTCCATGTCTTTTTAATACGACATATTGTGAAATTATACTTACGATGTCTGTACTTGCCTTTATTTCCTCAATTATCTCGCTATTATATAATGCCATCTTTTTCCCTTCCTTTAATCTCTTTATAATATTCGACACATAAATCCTAAATCCTTCCTATATTATGTCGATTAATTTTTATAAAATATTTCCATTACCATTTCTATTTTATGTAAGTTTTTGTTCAATTAATTTTGCAAGTTCTGTTGCCTTTTTTGTAATGTATTCTTTATCTTCTCCTTCAATCATAACTCTAATTAGGCTTTCTGTACCAGATGGTCTTATTAAAACTCTTCCATTATTTTCAAATTCTTCTTCAAGATTCTTAATTGCCTTTTTTATATCCTCATCTTTTTCATATAGCATTTTTTTATCCTTATCAACCTTTGCATTAATTAAAACTTGAGGATATATGTTAACTATTTTTGCAGAATCTGATGCTTTCATTTTCTTCTTTTGTAATACCATAATTAGCATAAGTGAAGTTAATATTCCATCTCCTGTAGGGTTATAATCAAGTAAAATGACGTGTCCTGATTGTTCCCCACCTAGGTTATATCCATTTTTTAGCATTTCTTCTAAAACATATCTATCTCCAACTTTAGTTTGCTTTAGATCAAGGTTATTTTCCATTGCATACTTTTTTAGTCCTAAATTGCTCATAACAGTTGCAACAAGTGTATTATTTTTTAGTTTTCCATTTTCTTTTAAATAGCTTGATAAAATTGCAAGAATTTTATCACCATCTATTAACTCACCATTTTCGTCTACAGCAAGGCATCTGTCACCATCGCCATCATAAGCAACTCCAAGATTTAATTTATTTTGAGTTACATATTTTGCAATTGTATCTACATGAGTTGAACCGCAATCTTTATTTATATTAACTCCATCTGGTGCATCATTTATTATTTTATATTTAATTCCAAGTTTTTCAAAAACTTCTTTTGCCACACTAGATGTTGCCCCATTTGCTGTATCTATTCCAACTACAAAATCTTTATCAGTAATTTCACCTTTAAAAATTTCTTCAAAGAAATTTATGTACTTTTCTATTAATTCATTTTTATAATAGTCTCTTCCGATTTGCTCATTAGTTGCATTTAACTCATGTATTTTTTCTGATTCCATTACTTCTTCAATTTCTTCTTCAATTGAATCGTCTATCTTCATACCTTTGTCACTGAAAAATTTTATTCCGTTATCCATATATGGATTATGTGATGCTGATATTACGACACCTGCTGTCGCTTTAAGTTTTCTTGTAAGATATGCAACAGCTGGAGTTGGAACAATACCTAAATGTATTACCTCTGCCCCATAGCTTAAAAAACCTGCTGTTAAAGCATTTTCTATTAAATCACCTGATAATCTTGTATCTTTTCCAATTAATATTACTATTTTTTCATTTGATTTTTTGCTTAAAACATAAGCTCCTGCTTTTGCAACTTTATACGCAAGTTCTGGTGTAAGATTTACATTTGCAACTCCTCTTACCCCATCTGTTCCAAAATATTTTCTCATATATACCTCCAAATATGTAAACGTAAATAGGCGTCTATATTAGACGCCCAATTTTTATTTTATCCTACTACTGAATCATTGTTTCCTTCAAAAGGAATAAATTTATTTACTCCAACATTTTCTCCTACACTATCTAGTCTAAATGTTTTATAAGATTGAGTAATTTTGTCATCAATAAGATTTTCTACAAACTCTTGAGAAGATTTCTCTGCTAAAACAAGTTCACTAACTAGAATTTGTTTTGCATTTGATAGCATTTTCTTTTCTCCTGTTGATAAACCTTTTTCTTTTTGCTTAAAACTAAGATTTCTTACAACATCTGCAACCTCATAAATATCGCCTGTCTTCATCTTATCCATGTTCTCTCTATATCTCTTGTTCCAGTTCATTTCTGTTTGTTTATCGTCTTCGCTAAGTACCTCAAATACTTTTTCTGCTTGCTCTTTATCTATTACGTTTCTTATTCCAACTTTTTCTGCTTGAGCTGTTGGTATCATTACTTTTACATCGTCTGGCATTTTTATTATGTAATATGCTTGTTTTTGTCCTAAGATATTTTTTTCCTCAATTGCATCGATTGTTCCTGCACCGTGCATTGGATAAACTATGTAGTCACCTACGTTGAACATAAACACACTTCCTCTCAATTTTTTTGTATAATATTTCCAACATATATCTATTATACTACATTTTTAAGAAAAAGTCAAAGGTATTTATCTAAAATTCTTCATTAGATATGTCCATCATACTATCAATATCTTCTCCCCTACCCATTAAACTTGCAATGGTCTTTACTGAAGATATTATAAATACAACAAGTATGAAGAAAATAACAATCATAATAATTATTAATAAAATATTTCCCTTTTCATTATTTGGTTTTAAACTCATATCTTACTTCTCCCTTTCTCATTTGTTTTTTTAATTATATAATAATATAAATTATTTTTCAACAAAATTTTTATACAATATTATTCATAGAGTAAAGTCCTGCTTTTTTGCCTATTATAAATTCAGCAGCCTTCACTGCTCCTTCTGCAAAAACAGTTCTAGAATATGATGTATGCTTTATTTCAAAAGTTTCATAAGGGCCGAAAAATTGTACAGTATGCTCACCAACAATATTTCCACCACGAATCGAAGTAAAGCCTATCTCATTATCTTCTCTTTTCCTAGACAAATCATGCCTATCATAAACATATTTCATTTTATTTCCTAATGCATTATTTATACTATCAGCAAGAAGAAGCGCTGTTCCACTAGGTGCATCAACTTTATTTCTATGATGTGTTTCTGTTATTTCTATATCAGAACCTTTAAGAAGTGGTGCAAGTTCTGATAAAATTTTGCACATTAAATTTATATCTAATGACATATTTGCAGACTTGAATATTGGAATATTTTTACTATATTCTAATATAACTTGCTCTTGCTCCCTATTAAATCCAGTAGTTGCAATTACCATTGGAATCTTATTTTCATTAGCATATTTTAACACTTCTAAGGTTAAATGTACTTGAGAAAAGTCTATTATTACATCTACTTTTTCCTTTATTTTTGATACATCAGAATAAATAGGAAAACCGAACACATACATCTTCTTTATCAATTCCGCAGACAACTTTTAAGTTACTGCTTTCTTCTATTTTAGATGCAACTTCCTTTCCCATCCTTCCAGAAGCACCACTTATTAATACATTGTACATAATATACCTCCAAAACTACATTTTAATGTTTAAAATGCCTCATGCCTGTAAATATCATTGCTATACCATATTCATTACATTTATCAATTGAATCTTGGTCACGTAAAGAACCACCGTGGTTGTACAATTGCTGTAATTCCAGCTTGATGTGCAGCTTCTACGCAGTCATCAAATGGAAAAAATGCATCTGATGCTAAAATTGCACCGTTTGTTACTCCTTCTCCAATTAGCTCTTTAGAATGTTCTACACATTGTTTAACAGCCCATATACGATTTACTTGTCCGAGGTCCAATACCAATAGTTTGTTTATCCTTTGCAAGGACAATACCGTTTGACTTAGCAAATTTTACAACCTTTAAGCCAAACATCATATCTTCTAGTTCTTTATCAGTTGGTTTTCTATCAGTTACAACCTTGTAATCGTCTAAAAGTTTTGAATCTATTGTTTGTACAATAACTCCGCCATTTATTTTCTTTATATCATAAGAACCTTCTTTTTGTTTTACACTTATAGAAGGAAGCTCAAGCAATCTAAGATTTTTCTTTTGCTTTAATAGTTCAAGTGCTTCTTCTTCAAAAGAAGGTGCAACAATAACCTCTAAGAAAATCTCTTTCATTTCTTCAGCCATTTTCAATGTAACTTCTCTATTTACAGTAACAATTCCACCAAATATAGATGTCTTATCAGCTGAAAAAGCCTTCTTCCATGCTTCATATATATCACTTGCAGAGCCAACACCACAAGGGTTTCCATGTTTACATGCAACAACAGTTGGTTCTTCAAATTCCTTTAATAATTCTAATGCACCATTTGTATCATTTATGTTATTAAAAGACAATTCTTTTCCATTTAATTGTTTTGCAATTGTAAGAGTACCTTCACATTTTCCTATCTCTTTATATAAAGCAGCCTTTTGATGTGGGTTTTCTCCATAGCGCATTTCTTGTACTTTTTCATAAGTCAATGTCAATGCTTGTGGGAAAGAATCGTCATGTCTTTCATTTTTTAAATAATTGCAAATCATTGCATCATAATTGGCTGTATGTTCAAAAACTTTATTCATTAGATAAAACTTCGTATCTAATGATACAGCTCCATTTTCCTTAAGTTCTTTTAATACTATTTCATAATCATTTGGGTCTGTTATAACTGTTACATCTTGATAATTCTTTGCAGCACTTCTAAGCATTGTAGGTCCACCAATATCAATATTTTCAACACACTCTGCTCTAGTTACTCCTTCTTTTAAAATTGTTTGTTTAAATGGATATAGGTTTACAACTACAAAATCTATAGTATCAATACCTAAATCTTTAAGCTGGTTCATGTGTTCTTCTTTTCCTCTCATTGCAAGTATTCCAGCATGTACTTTTGGATGTAAAGTTTTAACTCTTCCATCTAAGCACTCAGGAAAACCTGTAAGTTCTGAGATTTCCATAGCGTTTATTCCTGCTTCTTTAAGTTTTTTATATGTACCACCAGTTGAAATTATTTCGATACCTAAAGCGTTTAGTTCTTTAGCAAATTCTACAATACCTGTTTTATCAGATACACTAATTAATGCCCTCATGATTACCTCCATAAAAATATAAAATTGCCTTATTTTTAAATAAGACAATTTTATTATACTACGATTTGGCATATTGTACAAGGGGATAAAGGTAAAATTTAGGTATTTTCTCTGTCAATCTAATTTTTCCTCAAATACTTTACAATATTCTCCCCCGCATCACGTCCAGACCTCGCAGCCCAAGCAACAGTCGACTTAACACCAATTAAATCACCAGCTGCAAAAACCTTATCCATCGACGTCATTTGCATATCATTAACCTTTATATATCCCTTTTCATTTACCTCCAAATTAAGAGCATTAATAATATTAGCTTGAGGCTTTGAACCAAGCGCCATTACAACATAATCCATATCCATCACATAATTACTGCCCTCTATATTTACAGGTCTTTCCCTTTCGCCCTCAACCTTTATTAACTCAGTTTTAATACACTCTATCTTCTCAACCCTGTCCTTGCCTATAACTTTCGTAATATTATTTTGAAAAAGAAACTCAATATTTTCGTGCATCGCAGACTCAATCTCACTATCCTCAGCAGGCATCTGCTCTCTTGCCCTACGATAAATTACTTTAACCTCTTTTGCATTTCTCCTCTTTAAAGTCCTCGCAACATCCATCGCAGTATTACCACCACCGTATAACGGCAACTCTCTTTCCTTCTAAAGACGGAAAATTCTCATATTCTAGTAACTCATTTGCTCCAAATACACCATCTAAGTTTTCTCCTTCTATTCCCATTTTGCTCGAAATATTCGCTCCAAACGCTAACAAAACCGCATCATTTTCTTTTGCTAATTCTTCTAAGTCTATATCATTTCCAAGTTCCTTGCCCAAAACAACATTTACATCTAAAGCCAATATTTTATTTATCGTCTCCTCAACAGTTTTCCTTGGCAACCTAAAATCAGGAATTCCATGCACTAAAAGTCCGCCTAGATTATTATGCTTTTCATATATAGTAACATTGTATCCCCTTCTTGCAAGATAAGCTGACGCAGTTATTCCAGCAGGTCCTCCACCTACTATTGCAATTTTTTTATCCTTCTTTTCTTCAAGCCTCTCAATTTTCCAGTTTTCCTTTATCGCCATATCACCTATAAAAGACTCAAGTATGCCTATGTTAACTGGCTCTCCTTTTACTCCCCTTACGCATGAGCCTTGACATTGCTCATAATATGGGCATATTCTTCCACATACTGGTTGCAATACCGTAGTATCAAGTAATTTATAGTATGCCTTTTTATACTCCTTTACCTTTATGTACTCTATAAATTCTGTTATATCATTTCCAAGTGGGCATCCTTTTTTACATGGCTTCGTCTTACAATGCAAACAATAATCTGCAATTTTTTGTATTTCTTCTATTTCCATTTTTCGTATTTTTTTACAACCTCCTTTAGGTCATTCCAAAAATCTATCTTCTTTGTTTCGTCTCGTAATAGTGCTGCAGGGTGCCATGTTGGCATATATAGTATATTGTTTTTTTCTTGCCATACTCCCCTGTCTTTTGTTATTCCGTGTTCCTCGCCTAAAATATTTTTTAGTGCAATGCTTCCTAGTAGTACAATTATCTTTGGCTTTATTAATACAACTTGGTTTCGCAAATAATCCATACATGCTCTGGCTTCGTCTTGCTCTGGGTTTCTATTTTGAGGAGGCCTGCATTTTACAATATTTGCTATATATACATCCTCTCTCTTTATACCAAGACCGCATGAAAGCCTTATTCATGAGTTGTCCTGCTTTTCCAACAAAAGGCTCACCTTGCTCGTCCTCGTCTGCTCCTGGACCTTCTCCAATTAGCATTATATCAGCATTTTTGTTTCCTACACCAAAAACAATATTTTTCCTTGTACTACATAGTTTGCATTTTTTACAGCCCTCAATACTTTTTTCCAATTCTTCCCATGTTTCGTACATGATTTCACTTCCTCGCTATTTAACACAGTTTTCTATTAATTCTATTTTTTCTTTTGCATTTGTATCTATTCTTGCCTTTGTTCCAATAGGAATTACTGTTTTAAATAATCCGTGCCCAAAATTGTTTGATTTTATTATTGGAAACTTTGGATTTTCTAATACATCCATTACTATTTTTTCTAATGCAATTCCGCTTTCATGCTCATAATTTCCAATCCAAAGCCCACTTATCTTTTCAAATACACCATTTTGCTTCATTTTATATAAATAATTGCTTATCATACCGGGTGGACTTTCAAATCCTAAATCTTCTATAAATAGTATTTTCCCTTCTACATCTATACTATATTTTCCTGTAATTAAATTAGATATTAGGCATAAGTTACCTCCGCACAAGCTTTCCTTCTGCAGTTCCTTCTTTTAATGTTATATATTCTTCCGCTTCCTGATATTTTCCAAATTTTAGGTCTTTTTCTATAAATCGCTTTTGCATTTCTTTATACCCATAATCTGTTTCTTCAGACGAAAGAGATTTAAAATTTGGTCCATGAAATGTTACAAGCCCTGTTTTCGCATTTATGATATTTATTAGCGATGTTGGGTCACTATATCCACATATTATTTTTGGATTATTCTTTATTAGCTCAAAATCTAAATAATCAAATACTGCATTACAGTTATATCCACCCATCGCACAAAATATAGCATCTATTTTGCTATCTTGGAACATTGCATTTATATCTTCCGCTTTTGCCTTTGCTCTTTCTCCATAGCCTAAAGGATTATTGTATGCGTGTTTTGCAAATTTTACATTAATTCCAAGACTTTCCATTAATTTTACAGATTTTTCTATATCCTCCATAAAATCTTGTAAAATTGGTTCTGACTGTGCAATTACTCCAACTGTATCCCCTTTTTTCAACGCTTTTGGAATCATATCTGTCGCTCCTTTATCTAATTTACATTAGGCTTCTTAGTATGCTTTCTGGTAAGTCAAGCTCATTATGTTTTATTGCAAGCTCTCTTTGTGTATCTTTTGGATAGTCTGTAAAATGCTTCTTTATGAATTCAAAATTAAGTTCATTTAAAGCATGTTCTCTTACTTTTTCTTTTATTTTCTCGTCTGGTATTTGTTCATAATTTTCATATAAAAACTCTATATTATTATTTTCTAATTCTTTTTTAAATCTTCCATTATGTTCTTGCTGTTTTTGCAAATCTAAATATTTTCTTTGTACACTCGTTAAGTCCTCTATGTGCTTATTTGCAAATTCAATTTTTCCATCACGCATTGCTAGAGTTACAATTTTATTTCTTGTTTCTTTATCTAACTCATTAAGCATTTTTTCTATATAATCATAGTCACCATTTTTATATGCTTCTTTTGCTCTTACTTCTGGGTCTATATAAAAATTTTCCCTACCAATTGAGCTTAACCCTTGTTCACTAATAAAAGCTCCTGAATATGATATATCTATTTTATTTCTTGTTATAATTCCGCTATATTTCCAAATATTTTCTTTAAGACTACTTAAATCAAAGTCTACAAGCTGTTTTACTTTTTCTAGACCGTTTACGCCTCTTATATTCTTTTTTTCTAACATATACAAATATATTAAATCTGTCGCATTAGCGTCTTCTTCTGGAATTTTGTATTTTTCTAGCCTATCTATATATTCTTTTGGAAGGTTTGTCTTTTTATATTGTAATCTTGCCTTACTATTTTGGAACTTTCCAAAAACTTTGCAACCTCTAAAGTCGCATTTTGTTACATCTGCGACTATTTCTTTTATATTTTTTCCATCGTCTGAAATTATTATTGGTCTTATTGTTGCTAAGTTTATTGTACATTTTGTATCTTTTAGATTTATTTTTGTTGTTATAAATATTTTTTTGCCGTTGTTTCTTTCTTTTGCATATCCTGCCATAAAATCATGTATATATATTCCTTCTAGGTCAGTTCCTTCTAATTCCATATCAGGAAATTCTATAAAAAACTCTTTTTTATCTACCTTTTCTTTTGCATTTTCTCTTGCTTCGTCTCTAAAATTAAGGACATACTCTAAGATTTGTCTATCTCCCAAGGTCATAAATTCTTCCCATCCAATAATTTTACTATCCTTCATTTTTGAATTTTTTTCAAACTTCATAAGTTCTTTATAAAGTATTATTTTAGATTCTTCCTTCATTTGATTACCTACCTTATTTTATTTAATATATCATTAATTTGTATATTTAATTTTTCTTTTGTTTCATTAATTATGCAATAATCTGAATTTTCTTTAAAAAAGTTTTCACTTTTTTGATTTTTTATCCTTTTTAAAGCAGATTCTTCATTAATTTTATCCCTATCCATTATTCTTTTTATGCAAGTTTCTTTGCTTGCAATTACGCTTATAACAACATCACATATTTCATTTAATCTTGATTCAAAAAGTAGAGGAACATCAATTATAGCTATATCATATCCATCTGCATTTTTGGCTTCTTCTTCTATTTTTGGTACTACA
Organism: uncultured Clostridia bacterium; assembly: GCA_947628715.1. Classification (GTDB taxonomy): domain Bacteria; phylum Bacillota; class Clostridia; order TANB77; family CAG-508; genus JAAWPK01. The sequence continues at coordinate 12,347 of CANRAW010000014.1, read as the reverse complement.
TATTTATTTGTTATATCGTCTATTATTTTTTTCTTTTCTTTATTTTCAAATACAATGCTGGCTAATTTTTTTCTGTCTAATTCTGCATCTTCTTTTAATATTTCTATGCCAAAATTTTTTACTATTTCTTTATAATATTCTTCTCCATTTTTTGCTAAATCTTTTGCGATTTTATCTGCATTTACGTATTTTCCATTTTCAATTTTGCATATTTCTTTTGCAACCGTGCTTTTTCCAGCGCCAGATATTCCAGTAATTCCAATAATCATAATCTTATTTATATCACTCTCCTACTTTTTTGCTCTTTAATATTTCGGCTACAGCTTTTGGAACAAACTTTGTTACATCTTCTCCTGCATTAAATAAATCCATTACCATACTTGATGATAGGTAACCTAGGTTGCCTGCTCTAAAATAGCAAGTATCTAGCTTTGAATATTCGTCGTTTATTTCTGCAATTGTTTCTTCATATTGGTAATCTGTTCCATTTCTTAGACCCCTTATTAAAATTTCTGCTCCTCGTTCTTTTGCAACTTTTGCAGTCAATCCCTCGTAAATTATTACTTCTGCATTGTTTATTTTCTCTTCTTTTAATGTTTTTTCTATAGCTTTTTTCATTTTTTCACGGCTTGTCCTTGTCCTTTTTTCTGTGTTTTTTCCAATGCCTATGATTACTTTTTCAAAGCATTTTGTACTTTTTTTGACTATTGCTAAATGTCCATTTGTAAATGGATCAAATGACCCTGCATAAAAACCTATCATGCCCATTTTTTTACATCCCTTTCTCTTCTTTTATTTCCTTTTCCATATTCTCCCATACTTGTTCTTTTGGAAGTTTTGGAACATAGTTATATTCGTTTCCGAATTTGTTTTTATCAAACATACAAATTGATTTATATTTGCAGTATTCGCATGGCACTTTTTTATTTTTGTAATATGGCTTTATTTCTATTTTACCACTTAATATGTCTTTTGAAATGTCTTTTATTGTTTTTATTATATATTTTTGTAAAATTTGGAATTGCTCTTTAGTTGCAACTGATGATTTTTTTCCAATTTCGTCTCCTTTTAAAACTGACACTGGTATTATTTCTGAATATCCTTGCTTTAAATTTTTATCCATCATCCTAAATACTCTTACATCTGCTAAGACGAGTCCTGCCATTTTGAATTCTTTTCTTATTTTCTTTTCTATTTCTTCTGCTGTTTCATTTTTGCTAGAGCTTTCTATTGGCTCATTTAAGTTGAAATACAAAACACCTGCTGGCTGTGCATTTTCTTGTTTTGAAACTGCATCTAAATATGTTAATAATTGTAATTGCATACCGAAGGCTATGCTGTTTAAATCAATATTTTTAGCAGAAGATTTATAATCTATTATTCTGATGTATTTTCCGTCTTTCGTCTTTTGCTATATCTATTCTGTCTATTTTTCCAATTATCTGTATCTTTTTTCCATTTTCCAAATCTATCTCAATTGGTTTATATTCCTTATTTTCTCCAAATCCTACTTCTGTTCCACTTACATCAAAATCACTATTTACTATTGTTTCTATTATATATTTCATTGCTCTATATACTAATCTTTTTAGTTTTATAGTTTGATTTCTAAATTTTTCTGTGCTCATGAATATATAATTTTGTGGTAAGTTTAGCTTTTCTTCGACTATTTCGTCTATTATTTTTTTTAAATTTTCTTCTTCTATTTCGCGAACTGATAAACCCATTTCTGCAATTTCTTTGAAAAATGTGTCTATTACATCGTGCATAAAGTTTCCAGTATCTATATTTTCTATTTTTAAGGTGTCTTTTTCTTCTATTTTTAGTCCATAAGTTAGATAAAAAGAAAATGGGCATGCCCTATATTTTTCTAGTCTTGATACGCTAGTTCTTAATGTATCTCCATAGAGCTTTTGTATATTTTCTTTATTTATTGGCTCTGGTATGTTCTTAAATTCTAAGGCTTTTACCGCTTCTTGCAATTTTGCTTTCCACTCTTTATCTTTATTAAAGATATTATATATTTCAAACCATACTTCGTCTATTTCTTTTTTATCTTTATAATTTCTTATATTTAATAAAAGTTCGTCAAACGTTGCTTTTTTATTTGTTATCATTTGTGGTCTTGTTATTATATCGCTTTCCTCTTTTAATTTTGGAAATATCTTTTTTATTTTTAAAAGCAATGTTGATGGCTTCATAGCTGATGCGTCACTATCTGCTGATAGATAAGACAAATACAGCCTTTCTTCACTTGTTGTAAAGGCTTTATATATGTTAAAATTATCATTATATAAATTTTCTAGAGTTGTTTTTGCAAGCTCTATGTTCATATTTTTTAATTTTTCTCTGTCTGTATCGTTTATAAAGCCCTCATTATTATTAACACTTGGGAAACTACCGGTCATTTATTCCAATTATAAAAATTGCTTTTACTGTATGGCTTCTTGACCTATCAACGTCTCCAACTGTCACCTCGTCTAAGCCTCCAGGTATTTTTCCTAGTCCATTTTCTGAAAAAGAAATTTTTAAGAAATTAGAATACTTATCGAAAGTTATTTTGTCTTCATTAAATATTTTTACTATTTCGTCAAATATTTTTATTACAGTGTTAAAGCTATTTTCATATTCATTAGCTAGGTCTTTATCTTCTTTTTCAATTATTTCTGCCTTTTTTTGTAATTTCTTATCTATGTTGTTCTTTATTAAAAATTCATAAATTGCTGTTGTTAAGGTTTTTGCATCTGTTTTTGATGCACATTTTTCTTTAAATTCCAATAATGGATTTACAACTTTTTTTCTTATTTCATTTATATTGTTATACTGCTTTTCTTTTTCGTCGCCAAATTTCCAGTCCCCTTTATACCATTTGCTATATTTTATTCCCCACTTTTTTGCATAGTTTTCAATGATATAAACATCTTTTTCAGATATGTCGCAAAAGCCTGTCTTGATATATGACATGACACTTTCATAACTCCAATTTTTTGAAAAGATGTCTAGCAGGCTTATTATATATTTTATTAATATATTTTGGCTCAAGTCCTTTTTTTCGTCTATATATACTGGAATATCATATTTTGCAAATATTGCTTTTATTAATCCTGAATATGTGTCTAAATTTTTAGTAATTATTCCAATATCTCTAAATCTAATATTATTATCTCTTACTTCTTCTATTATTTTGCATGCAACATGTTCTATTTCTGAATATGGATTTTTTGCTAAAAATAGCGAAATATTTTTGCTTTCCTTCTCATATTTTTTATATATGTTTGAATAAATATTATTTTCAATATACACAAGTTCTTCATTTTTGAATCTATAGTTTTTATCGAGTTTTATTGGCTTTTCTATTTCTACATTATTTGCTTCTGCCAAATTAATTAATTTGCTTGCCGTAATTTTATTACTATAAAATATATCTGATTCTTTTAATTCTTCTTTAATTTCTAGGTTATCAAGGCATAAGCATATATTTATCTCTTTAGAAATTTTCATTAATTCTTCTATGATTTTATATTCTTGAGGTGTAAATCCTGCAAATTCGTCTATACATATTATGCAATTTTTAAACTCTTCTGTATTTTTTAGGTTTTCTGCAAGTATTGTTAAAACATCGCTTTCGTCTAAGAACTTGTCTTTTATCTCTTCACTATATTTTTCATACATATACAATATGTCTTGTAGTTTTAATTTTAAAAATTTATCGTCTGTTTGATTTATTGCATTTTCAAGTTTTTCTTTTGTTATATTATGTTTTTTTAATTCAGTAAAAGTTTTTTCTATTATCTCAACATTTTGTATGTTTTTGCCAAGTAGTTTTAGGTCTTTTTTTGCATCTTCTAGCAAATTATATATAAGCATAGATTTTCCATACTTTTCTATATTTTTTAAATTATTTCCGATTTCATTTATTACTCTATGTGCCATACGGCTAAACGTTAAAACCTCAGCATTAATACAAGCTCCCTCTACTTCATCTAATAATTTCTTTTCTGCGGTAAAAGAGAACTGTTCTGGGGTTATTATATAAATTTTTTGTGGATTATTTATTATTTCTTTTATGTACTTAAATAGATAGGTACTTTTTCCACTCCCTGCTTTACCATATATTAATTTTAGTTTCATAGATGTATCCTTTTTATATTCCAAATACTCTTTTTGCATTTTCATACGTTATTTCTGCAATTTTTTCTACATTTTCTCCTCTTATATCTGCTACTTTTTGTGCAATATATTTTATATTTCTAGAGTCGTTCCTTGTTCCTCTCTTTGGTTCTGGGCTAAGGTATGGGCAGTCTGTTTCAATTAAAATTCTATCTTCTGGCACCATTTGCACTATCTCTAGTGCATTTTTTGAACTTTTGAAAGTGATTGCTCCTGCAAACGAAATATAACATCCTGCTTCTAGTCCTGCCTTTACTAAGTCTTTATTTAATTGACAACAGTGAAGTATACCTTTCTTTTCTGGAAGTATTTTTTGTTTTAAAATTTCTATTGTATCCATAATTGCATCTCTTGAGTGAATTATAATAGGTAGATTTACTTTTTTTGCAAGTTTTATTTGTTCTAAGAAAGCATACTTTTGCATTTCTTTATTTTCTGATTCCCAATGATAATCAAGTCCTATTTCGCCTATTGCAACGACTTTTTCTAACATAGCTAATTTTTCTATTTCTAATACGTCTTTATCTATATCTTCTTTTGTCTTACCTATTTCTGATGGATGTATTCCGTACAGCTGAATACAAAAATTCATATTTTTTTGCAAGTTTTATTGCTTCTTCTGAGTTTACTATATTATCTCCTACTACTACCGCGTTTTTGATGCCTTCTTCATATATACTTTTTATTATTTCTTCTCTATCAGAATTAAATTGTTCGTCGTTATAATGTGTATGTGTGTCAAATATTTCCATTTCTGCAATCCTTTCTAGTTATCCCATATCGCAATAACACTTGCAACTGCATATTCTTTACAATGTGACATGCTTATTTCTATACTTTCTAAGTTTTCTATTTTTTTATTTATGAAATGTACGTGTGGCCTGCCATTTTCGTCATTTATTATTTCTGCATCTTTCCATGATACACTAAACTTATCTTTTAGACTATTAGATATTGCTTTAAAAATTGCCTCTTTTGCAGCAAATCTAACGGCATAATGTTGGTATTTTACGTTATTTTTGCTCTCGCAATATTTTATTTCTTCTTTGGTATATATTTTATTTTTAAATTCTTCCTCGTTTTCTTCTATTGTCTTTTTTATTCTATTTATTTCTATAATATCTGTTCCGCAAGTTACCTTCATTTTTAATTCCTTTTACACATCTATATAATAATTTGCATTTTTATCTTCGCATATATGCCAAGCACCTATAAAATCAATTTTTGTGTTATTGTCTAAATTATACTCTGGCTCTATTACGACTTTTCCGTTTATATCTATTGAGCCCCAAAGTCCATCTTTCTTTACTCCTGCATATCCGCTTACATTTTGTTCTGTTGCGTCGTCATATATATAATCTACTACGACTTTTCCAGAAGCATCTACAAATCCGTATTTTCCATCTTTTTTGCTTAAAAATAATTTGTTTGCGTTTAACACACTAGAAGATTCTATTTCTTCAAATTTGAAATTATAATATTTGTATTCGTCGTTTGTATTAACTTTTATATATCCCTTTGCTGTGTTTACTTCTGATACTGTTCCATTTATTTTTTCTTCAAAATTTGAGTCAAATACTTTTGATACAAGTTTGTTATCTGATAAATAATCTGCAACAATAAAATCTCCTGTTTTTACATAGTTCATGTCTATATATTCAAAGCCGATTTTTTCTGTTCCCTCTATGTCAACTATTCCATATTTATCATTTTTTAATCCTATGCAAAATTTACTATTTGCAAAAGTTAATTCGTCATATTCAAATTTAACTTTTGTTTCACCATTTTTGTCTATAACTCCAGCTTTTCCACCTTTTTTGACAGCAATATATTCTCCCTCTATATCCATTGCATCATCAAATTTGTTTTCTAATATTGTGTTTCCTTCTTTATCAATTGCTATATATTTTCCATCTTTCTTTACAATAAATATATCTTCTGAATATATACCTTTTACTTCTTCATATTGGCATGGTAATATTTCCGCTTTATCATATCCGATTATGCCATATTTATCTTCTTCGTTTACTACTATATAGCCATTTTTATAGTCTTCTTCAATTTTTTCTATTTTTTTATATTTTGGCTCTATTATTACATTTCCAAGGTCATCTGATAAGCCTTGTTTTCCATCTTTTGTAATAATTAAGCTATTTTTTATTCCTTGAATTGCTTCGATTTTTTCGTATTCGCATGGTAGTATTTCTTCTCCATCATAATCTACAAGCCCATATTTTCCATCTTTTTGTACTCTTAGAACATTTTGTTCATACCATAAATTTTGGTTTTTATCATAATTTGTAATTGCTTCTACTTGGTCATATCCAGTTACTATATCTTTATTTTTTGAATTAACAGCTTTTGTTTTGTATGTTCCTTGTGAATAATCTATATCATAAGTACAGATAAATATGGCTTTTGTGCTATCTGGTATTACTATCATTTCGTCATACTCGGCTTCTATTACGCTTTTACCGTAGGAATTTATTACACCCCATTTTCCGTTGTCATATACTGTATAATAGTTTAGTGTTTCTATTTTTCCTGATGTGCTCTCTGAGTGTGTTTTTAATAATGATTTTATGCCAATGAAAAACATCACAACTACAAGTAATAATACTATTACCGCAATTATTTTCTTTACATTTAGTTTTTGCTCCCCATCATATCTTCTAGCACGTCTTGCCATAAATACCTCCTTATAATTTTTTCTTTTTTTTATGGTTTTAATATATCATATTTTGGCAAAGTGTTCAATGTTTTTTTCTAATTTTAAGAAAAAATAAAATGTCGAAAAAAGTCGATTTAAAATTATAGCTTAAGAAGATACAAAATTAAAATTTAAGAGAGGAGCGCTGGAGTGTTTGCGAGCTAGAAATTATTAAACTTCCTTATGGAAAGAGTTCACGCTTGCCGTGGAAGGGTGCCATAAGGAAGTTTTAGAATTTCTGCGAAGAAAACCAAGGACAAAGTCTCCGAACGTAAAATTTTCATTTTGTATCTGATTATACAGCATAAAAAAAGCACCTAAGAAATTTAGGTGCTTTGTGTTTATTTGTTTGTTATTTCTTCTAATCTTAAAAGTTCTTCCCATCTTTGGTCAAGTTCCTTTTGGAACTCCTCAATCATCCACTCATTACCTGGTTTAAACATGTGCTTAAATCTTCTTTGTGGTTTCAAGAACTCCTCTATTGGAAGTTTCTTTGCAGGTTTATAATTAATCTTGTATTTTCCATCTTCAACCTCATATAATGGCCAATAGCAAGTCTCAACAGCCAATTTATTAATTTGCATTAAATCCTCTGTTGGATATCCCCATCCTCTAGGGCATGGCGCCATTACATTTAAGAAAGCTGCTCCCTTTGTATATATAGCCTTTTCAGCCTTTTCATATAAATCTTTAAAGTTAGCAGTTGCAATACTTTGAGCAACATAAGGTATGTGATGTCCTGCCATTATTTCCGTTAAATCTTTTCTTGGTTGCATTTTTCCTGGAATTTTTGTACCAGCAGGTGATGTAGTTGTATCAGCAAAATGTGGTGTTGCTGAAGAACGTTGGATACCTGTATTCATGTATGCACCATTGTCATAGCATACATATACCATGTCATGTCCTCTTTCCATAGCTCCAGATAGACTTTGTAAACCTATATCATAAGTTCCTCCATCTCCACCAAAAGCTATGAACTTTGTATGCTCATCCTCTGGTAATTTTCCTTGATTTTTAAGTGACTTGTATGCAGCCTCTACTCCTGATAAAGTTGCTCCAGCGCACTCAAAAGCTGTATGTATAAAAGAATCTGACCATGATGTATATGGATATATAAATGTTGAAACCTCCATACATCCTGTTGCTGTACAAACTACAGCATGATCCTCTTTCTTTAATGCTCTAAGAACCATACGTGCAACTGGTGGTGCTCCACATCCTGCACACATCCTATGTCCTGCTAAAAATCTTGAAGGTTTTTCTGCTACTATTTCCTTTACATTATATGCCATTATTTTTCCCTCCTTAAACCAAAGTATCTATATGGATTATCTATCTTTCCAGTTTTTACAATTTCTCCTAAATCTTTATATACGCCCTCTATATCACTTGCAGTTGTATCTCTTCCTCCGATACCATATACATAATTTACCATTGGAACATTTTTACCATTAGTATACATTGCAGAAGCAACCTCTGTATATAAAGCTCCACCTGCTCCGTTTAATGAATCAGATTTGTCTAATACAGCAACTGCTTTTACATGCTCTATTGCTTTTGCAATTTCTTCAGCTGGGAAAGGTCTGTACATACGTATTTTTAATAATCCTGCCTTTATTCCTTTTGCTCTTAACATATCTACAACATATTTTGTAGTACCAGCTGTTGAATTCATACAAATAATAGCCATTTCAGCATCATCAAGTTTGTATTCCTCGAAGAACGAATATTTCCTTCCAGTCATTTTTTCAAAATCTCTTGATACTTCTTCTATTACCTTTTTAGCATTTCTCATTGCATTTGCTTGTTGATATTTATGTTCAAATAAATATGGTTGAACATCAAGTGGACCAATTGCCATTGGTTCTTTTCTATTTAATAAATAATGTTCTGGTTTGTATTTTCCAACAAACTCTCTTGCTTTATCATCCTCAACTAACTCTATATTTTCAATAGAGTGAGATGTGATAAATCCATCTTGGCATACCATAAGTGGTAATTGAACGTCTTTATGTTCTGCTATTCTGTGAGCCATTAATAAATTATCATAAGCCTCTTGATTATTCTCTGAGAAAAGCATTATCCATCCTGCATCTCTAACTCCCATTGCGTCTGAATGGTCATTATGTATGTTTAATGGTCCTGACACTGCACGATTTACCAAAGACATTACAATTGGTAATCTAAGACTTGATGCAATGTATATCATCTCCCACATTAACGATAAACCATTTGCTGATGTAGCTGTCATAGCTCTTGCACCAGCTGCTTCTGCTCCTATACAAGCACTCATTGCACTGTGTTCACTCTCTACTGCAACAAACTCCGTATCAACAGCTCCGTTACTAACAAATGTTGAAAAATATTGTGGAATTTCAGTAGATGGTGTAATTGGGAATGCTGCAACTACATCTGGATTAATTTGTTTCATTGCAATTGCTGCAGCTTCATTTCCGCTTAAGCGTTCTCTTATTGACATAATTTTTCCTCCTAATTTATTGTATAATTTTATTTCATTTCGATTGCTCCAAAAGGACAAACCTTCGCGCAAACTCCGCAACCCTTACAATAATCATAATTAAAATCTTCTCTTTTTTGGTCTTTGTTTACAGGAATTGCATCATCTGGGCAAACTGGAAAACATAGTCCACATTGTTTGCATTTTTCACTTAAAAATACTGGTGTTTGTGATCTCCAATCACCTGTTTTGAACTCAAGTGAATTTCCAGCTTCATAAATATTTCCAGCAATAGTCATTTTCTCTGCTGGCGTATTTGGTGTTATTTTCATATTTTTCATTTCCTTTCCTAAGGCTTTACTTAAATCTTCTTTACTTCATTTAATGCCATCTTTAAAGCGTTCATATTTCCTTCAATAACTTCAGGTTTCTTTGCAAATTTGTGTTTAAAAGAACCTTCCATATCATTTAGTAATTCTTCGTCTGTCATAACCTTGCTTACCTTTACTATTGCTGCAAGCATTGGTGTATTTGGGAAATATCTTCCAAGTGTCTCTAAAGATATTTTTCTTGCATCTATTGTGTAAACTTCTCCTTCGTAATTTTTAAGTTTTGATTTGATTTCGCTTGCATCTTTTGTTGTATTAATTACTATTGCTCCTTCTTTTTTTAGTCCTGATGTAACATCAACTGAATCAAGCAAAGTATCGTCTACAACAACAACATAATCTGGTTCATAAATATTGCTATGTATTGTTATAGGTTCTGTGCTTATTCTGTTGTAAGCTGTAATTGGAGCTCCCATTCTCTCTGGTCCATATTCAGGGAATCCTTGAATATATTTACCAGTGTTAAAAGCAGCATCTGCAAGTAATAATGATGCAGTTTTTGCTCCTTGTCCTCCTCTACCATGCCATCTTATTTCTATCATGTTTTTTCTCCTCCTTCATAGAATATAGTATATTATAAAAAAATATTAAAGTCAATTGAAATCGCTAACTTTAGAAGAATTTTAGTGTCGCATGTAACACTTTTTCATCCATGCTTTTTATTGTTATAATTTTTGCATTATCCTTTATTTCATAAAAAACTGAACATGTCTCTCCTAGTTTAATTTGCTTTTTATACTGTATTTCAATATCATTGCAGGCTAGACTTTCTCCTTCTGGAATTGCATTATATGCAAAGTCTAGATAATTTGAATTATTTACATGATGGTTAACATCTATATCTCCTCTTTGAGCTGTGTATTCATAAATCTTTTTTCCATTTTCACTTTTTTCCATTTTCCCTGTAATCTCTTCTTCAAAGGCTTGCTTAGGTTCTAAGCCATATCTTTCCATCATGTCTTCTGTTATTCTAGTTATTGCCTGCTTTTTAGCATCTATCAAAACCCACTCCGTTGTTGCAATTGCTATTTTTTCTCCATTTTCATTATATACCTCAAAATCTCTCCATGAAGAGACCTTCTCAAACTTTCTTGCCCATGTTTTTACATTAAGGGTCGTATTCCACTTTGGTCTTTTGTAAAACCTTATTTTCCAAAATAAAAGCATCCATGTATAATTTGTTTCTTCTATTTCATTTAAACCATATCCTACTTGTTCTGAGTGTACTCCAGCTGCCTGTGATAAAATATTTATTATTCCTTTATCTGATAATTCGTTATTTTCATTTATGTCACAATATCTTATATTTGCTTTGTATTCAAATACTGCCATTTTTTGTAATTACACCTTCCTTCTAAAACATACTAGAGTATATAATAGTATATAGTAAAATTATTTCAATATGGTATTATATTGTATTTGACGCTAAATGTCAACGTATTATATAGAAAAAAGCCCCAAGGCAAGAGCAAATTACTCCTGCCTTGGGGTATAAATGTAACTTTTTATATCATACGGTTATGTGCCCGATATGACCGATAGTTTGGTCTCCTACGCCTTACGCAGGAAGGCTTTCCTCCTTCCCGCGCCGTATCTTCTAAAAGATGTTTATGCACTCTGCTTGTGTTGGTTTTTCCTTCTATGTTTATGATTTTTTCGTAATTTCTATAGGACTCGTTGCTGATTCTCCTAAAACTGTTCCATCGTCTTTTTGAAGTTTTAAATCTATGTTACTTAGATCGATAGTAACTACCGGGCGCACCGAATCACTGGTGTCCCACCCGTAAATTCTCGAGTAGAACAAATAGTACGCGTTCACGTAGACGCTATACACACGGTACACGCTGAAATACGCATCGCTACTGTTATAACCGACGCAGCGCGAAGCCACCCAGTAAGATACTGAACTTGGTACTATTAATTCTTGATAACGACTCGGTATTTTTAAACTACTCCAGTCAAAATAATAATATGTATATTTTATTGATAAGCTAGTTACATTACTACTTTGAGTATATCCGCTATACCATTTGTCTTGTTCACTTAATCCTAATTTACTTCCTGTGGTTCCATTTACTACTGCTCCCTTCTCATATTGATAGATATTTGGTATGTTTCTATAACTTGAACTTTCTATCGGATATGTATTTCCATTTTTGTAACTGCCAGATTCATAACTTGTTGGCTCATATATCTTTTTTCCATCTTCGTTTCTTATGTTCTCTATATCCTCTTTCTTTATACTTCTTGCCTCTGCGTCTAAAATCGTACTACTATAGCATGTCTTACATAAGTCATTTAGCAATTTTACTGCGTTGTTATATCCCTCGTATCCATATAATCTCAATGTATATGTTGTTGGATTTTCTGATATTAGTGTCATTTCGTTTCCTTCTATCTTAAATATTCTCCAGTTTAAGTCTTCGGTTTTAGGTGCCGCTGAGTTTTTATATGATGCGCTTACGCCGTCTCCGCTTGAGTAGTGGTTGATTCCGTATTTGCCATCAGTTGTATAATTTGGGTCATTGCTTATTCCAGTTGCATCGGCATTGTAGTATGTAGTACCAACTCCTTCAACAAAGTCGCCATAGTTTATGTATTTACCAATTAAATCCACTGG